>CALFYR010000034.1 GCA_937954195.1 uncultured Dehalococcoidia bacterium | reverse complement strand
CTGCTAGCCACCCCGGCCCCCAAAACCGTCCCACCCCCATACCACCCACACCCAGGAACCGCGCACGCGAGTAAGCGGATCGCGCCCCAACCCACCGGCCCACGGCAGCCACGGACAAGGTCCTCACCGCCTGAAATCAGCCCTCCTCTTAGCCCCCAGGTCCCCCGATACCGACCGATCGGCCCAACCGCCACACCTTGCCCAGGCTTACCGTCGACGCTGACGGAGGTCCACATCCATGGCCACACTCACCACGGTCCGAGAATCGAGAATCGCCATCCCACAAGCGCGGGCCGCCGCCATCGCCGGTGTCCTGCTCTCACTCTCCGGCTTCATCATCCTCATGGGAATCATCACGGCCGAAGCCCTCTACCCGGCCACCTATACCACCCACGAAAACGAAATCAGCGACCTCGGCGCCACCCGTCCGCCGAACAGCATCATCCGCCAGCCCTCCGCTCGCATCTTCAACGCCACAATGCTCACCAGTGGCGTCACCGTCGTGGCGGCCGCTGCTCTGCTCGCCGGCACCGGCGAACAGCGGCGTGTACCCATTTCGCTCTTCTTCATCGGCTCGGGACTGATCGGCGTGGGCCTCTTCCCGGGCAACGTCACGCCGTTCCACGGCATCTCCGCGATGCTCACCTTCGTCTCCAGCGGCGTCGGGGCGATTCTCGCAGGCACCGCCGCCCGTGGACCGTTCCGCCAGGTCGCCATCATGCTCGGAGTCGTGTCGCTTGGTGCGCTGGTCACGGCCATGTTGGGCGACCTCACGCCGGCCTGGGACGAACTCGGCGATGGCGGCGTCGAACGATGGGTCGCCTACCCCGTCGTTATATGGCTCGCAGCGCAGGGAGCCTACTTCATGGGCCGAGAAGCCCCGCCGCCATCTCCTATCCCGGAAAGGAGCGCGTGATGGAAGACTTCCTCTGGGGCATTTGGAACGGGCTCACCGCCTGGCCCCTCCTCATCATCCACGTCTTCGATTGGTGGGAGCGCTACCCCGTCTACAACATCGCCCGCGATGGCGGCTGGTACCAGTTCGGCTTCCTTCTCGGCGCCGGCTCCCCGTTCCTCGGCATCTTTGGCCGCCGCAACGCTGGAGCCGCTCGCAAACGCGACTAGCGGGCCCCCCGTTCGTGTACACGGCTCTCGTGTACACTGGAGTCGTGCAGGAGGCCCGCCCATGCCACTGAAGAACATCACGCTCAGCGCCGATGAGCGGCTCATCGAAGCCGCCCGCGAAAAGGCCCGCGCCCAGCGAACCACCCTCAACGAGCAGTTCCGCCGCTGGCTCGAAGACTACGCCGGCCGCAAAGAACAGGCCGAGCGCGCAATGCAGGTCATCGACGAAATCCGGCAGCGGGTCAAGACTGGCGGCCGTAGGTTCACGCGCGAAGAGATGAATGAGCGCTGACTTCTTCGACACCAACATCTTCGTCTATCTCTTTGACGAAACGGATGCCCGCCGCCGCTCGACCGCCACCGCTCTCATTGCTGAGGCGATTCGCGAGGGCACCGGCATGATCAGCTCGCAGGTTGTCCAGGAAACCTTGAACGTGATCCTGACGAAGTTGAACTCATCCGTCGACGACGCCCGGACCACTCTCGAACAGATTCTGCTCCCCCTCTGGACCGTCTACCCAACCCCCGCTCTCTACGAACGCGCCCTGGACCTGGCTGGCCGCTA
>CALFYR010000033.1 GCA_937954195.1 uncultured Dehalococcoidia bacterium | reverse complement strand
CAGGAGGCAAGACCCGGGTGCGCCATAACGAGGCGCACCCGGGTTAACTCTTTCCCGGGATTCCGCGTTTTCTCTTTTTACAAACCGGAGCTTGACGCAAGCGTTACGCTCCGGCGATAACTGGCACAGCCTTACGGCTGGCTGCTGCGGGTCGAGACGCGGCAATCAGCCCAATCCAGGCGCCCGGCGGGGTGCGTCCACGGGTCCCAGGGGGACTTCATGGTGCGTTCCTGTCGGCGGTATTTTCTCCCCGCCGTCCTTGTCCTTACCGTTCTGCTGGTTTCGGCCGGCAGCCGGGTCGCCACGCCCGCAACCGATGTCCAGGCGGCATTCGGGAGTGAGCCACTGTTCGATCCACTGGACGAATACGACACCACAGACTTCCCACTGCCTATCGACATGCCGCCGCGGCTCCTCGCGGGGACGAACTCTCACGCCCTCCCGGCGAACGCGCTCACCCGCAACGGGTACTGCCTCGACGTCAACATCGACGAAGTGACTCCGTCGCCCGCGTACGCCGGCTCGTTGGGCTTCCGCACCTTCGCAAAAGACCCGATCGATCCTGACGACCCGCCGACGGTCGAAGTGCCTATCCCCACGGGTGGCACCTATCTCACGGCGCCCAACGTCTACGGGCCTGTCGGCCCGCTCGCCGGTACCGCCACGAACTTCGACGCACTTGGCACCGGCGACGACGTCTACTGTGTGGTCGCCTTCGCGCAGCCGGGCTACCGCAACCTGGTGGTCGAATGGCACTACCAGGTCGGCGGCGATGGCTCCGATACCACCATCGCACTCCCGGATATCCCCATCGTCCATGTCATGCTCGAGAAGATCGGTGACGGTCTCGTCGGTGCGCCGGCCGAGGTGTGCACCGTTGGTTGGGACGGAACGTTCCTGACCGGCCGCACGTCCAACTTTGCCGGTCCCGCAGAGAACGATCCGAACCCCGCGACGTCCGACCCCACGGTCTTTGACCCGGTCAACGTGGTCGATGTCACGGACTTCACGATCCTCGACGACGGAGGCAACGCCTCGACGAACATTGCTTACGTCCGCCAGGTCGGGACCGAATGGTGCGCAGGCATCGATGCACCGAGTCCGGGCGCGGCTGGTGTTGAAGTCGGATTCACCTTCGATGCGGTCTATAGCCGATCCGACATCGGAGTCCTGCCCAATCTCGTCCGCGACAAAGACGCCGACGATCAGCCAGTCCCTGGTGAGCCGATTACCTTGCCGCCCGGCGTCACGGTCGACATTGTCGACTCAGTCGAGCTCCGGCACGTCACCATCGACGGTCAGGTTCCGCCGCGCCAGCGCTCGTCCGCGCTGGTAACCGGCTTCACGCACTACATCTGCCTCATCGGCACCGACCTGAACGACTCGCTCCAGCCGAGCGGCATCCAGTTCACACCGCTTGGTGCGCCCGACACAGCCCAGCCCACCGCGGTGAACGTCTTCCACAAGGTCGACGCCACGCACGATCCACGTTTGAATGGCGTCGCCGAAGACACGCTCTGCTTCAGCTTCACATCGCCTTCGCCTGGCGAGCACACCGTCTCGGTGGAGTTCAGCAACAACGGCGTCCAGGACTTTGCGTTCTTCGATACCAACCAGGACGGAAACGGTATCCAGGAGAGCGGGCTTGGGCCGCTCGTCACGCAGTGGAACCAGATCGACCGCACGGAAATCACGCGCGGCGGTCTTCCCGGCAACAACACCGTTACGTTCACGACGATTAACACCCGCCTTTCGTTCAACGTGGCGGACGGCACGTACATCGGTGGCGTGGGTCTGACCGAGTGGGTCATCGGCTCGCACGACATTGGCACGCCGGGCACCACGGACCTGCTGCTCGATGGCGCCAACCTCGTCGCGCGGATTGTCGGTACCTGTGGCTACTTCGAAGTGCCAAACGAAACGGGGCCCACCATCATCACGGGTATCTCCGTCGGCGGCCGGTTCGAACTCAACGCCGGAGATGAGGATCCGTTCTCCTCGAACCCGTACGGCGACGATGATGCCGACCCGGATGATATTTCGTTCTCAACGGTGAACGACGGCGGCTGCTCGCCGAACTCGACAGTGACGATCGAAATCGATGTCTACTACCCGTGGCCGAACGACGACGAACCCGCCGTTGAGACCGAATGGGTCCGCCTGACGTTCAGCTTCATCCCGCCGGCCAAGGAGCCCCGGGTTGCTTGGGCTGGCCAGTACGTCTCGATCACCTACGCCTTCGCTGGGGACTGCAACGAGGAAGCGGTTGTGCACTTCGTGCGCCCGGATGGCCAGCCCGGCACGTTCATCCCAGATGAAGGAATCGAGCTCAACGGCCCGAATCACGCCATGACGGAGTTTGGCGAGGGGTGCTCGGCAACTGTGCGTTACGAAAGCGAAGACGCCGGCGAGGTCGATGTCGAGGTGTTCCTCGAAGGCAACGAATTCTCGAAGTTCGCGGTACCCATCTACTTCATCGTCTTCGAAGACGTGACCATCGATGCCACGCCGGACCAGTTCGTCTCAACCTTCGGTAGTGTCGAAGCGCAGGTGCGTGGATGGTTCCCCGGCACCAACCCCTCCGGCCGCGAAGCCGAGGTGAAGCCCGACGGCCGCGTCGTTCCCGCCGACCGTTGGGTCCTCCCGGACGACTGGAACCTTCTCCGCGGAGACAGCGATTTCCGCTCCCAGAACCTGACGATGCCGTCGGCCATCGTGACCTTCGCGATGTTCAATGAGCCGGTCCGCAATTCGTTCAAGCCCCCGGTCGTCACCACGGGCTCGGCCGGCTTCTTCATCCCGGACACGATCGACGACTACTCCTTCAACGTGAATCCGCATACGGGAGCCACGACGCAACTCGGCAGCCTCGACAAGCCGCGCTTGATGAGTGACCCCACGGATGACAGCGGGCGTGCGTCGGTCTTCACTTTTGGCGACCTCAACCTCACGTATGAGGAATGCCCGGCGAACGCGATCACCGGGAACCCCCACTGCGAATTCGAGGACATCGTTGGTCACGGACGGTACATCGCCTACGTCGAGTACCCCGTGCCGGAGAACCGCGGCAAGTGGCCAGCAATCGCCTCCAACGTCGCTGAGACCATCTGGCGCTGGGCCGGCTACAAGCAGGTCACCGTGGTCGACACCGCCTCGCCTCAGCTGAAGTACGTGGTTGCGCATCTTCGTGACCGCGATGGCTTCTGCGACGCCGCGAACTACAACAACGTGCTCGGTGTCCCGGTCGATTTCTTCATCGATGCTGGCGACGGCATCATCCTCGAAGCCGCCGACCGCCCGTACACCATCAGCAACGGCAAGCGGTTCGCCACGGCAACCACGTTCGATACACTCGACTTCCTGGGCAACCCGATCAACACGGCAATCGCGAAGCCCACGATCATGGAAGACGAATGCCAGGCGTGGATCCTCGTGAGCAACAGCCTGCTTGGCGCCACCAACGTGATCGTGACCTTCCCGGCGCCGCCTTCGCCGCTCCCGGGTGACGTTCGCCTCACCGGCGTCCAGTGCATCGGCGGCGGGGTAACGGCAGAATCGTTCACGGTTACGAACATGGGCACCAACCCCGTGAGCCTTGCCGGCTTTGGCCTGCAGAGTCCTGGCAATGTATCCACTGCCCAGCATCTCGACCTCATCGGGTACCTCGAACCGGGTGCATCGAAGACGTTCCCTGGTGGACCAAATATGAGCTCGAAGGGCTGGATCGGCGAGGGAACCACGGTCCTTGGTGGCCTGAACGACTTCATCCAGCTCACATGGGACGAGTTCGTGGTCAGCACCGGCTTCTGCAACGGCCCGATCACGCACAACGACCTGCCCGAAAAGTTCCCGCTCGATCCCGAGGGCGAGATCGTCATCGACGTGGTCATCGATTGGGTGAACCAAGACTCGGTCGACCTTGTCGAAGGCTGGAACCTCGTCCCAACCGGCACCGACATCATCCCCGTCGAGGAAGCGATCTCCGGTGTCGAAGAGGACATCCTGGTCATCTATGGGTGGGACGCGGATCTGCAGGAGTGGACGCGGTACATTCCCGGCGCACCGGATGGCGTGAACACGCTAACCGAGTTCGGCGGCGGGCGCGTCTACTGGGTGCAGGTCAAGCGGCCGTTAACGCTCACCCTGCCCGACTAGTGCGCTTATGGCGGCCTCTCCGTAACCTCGGATGAGGCCGTCAGTCCGTACCAATCAGGATGTGAGTCCATGTCTCTTGCCCGCACGCTCGCGCGGCCGCTCATTGCCACGCTTCTCGCAGGCGCCTTCGGCGCCACCGCGCTCACCGCAAACGCCCAGTTCGATCCTCCGTCTACCGTTTACGGTTCGGTCACGGATGCCGAAGGCGACGTCCCAGAAGGGCTCGAGGTAGAGGCCTACATTGGCGATGTCCTCTGTGGAACACGTGGTACCACGGAATTCACGGGTGATGGCGACGCACGGGTGACCGTGTACGTGGTGGACGTCGTCGCTTCTTCCCAGGTCGATGGCTGCGGCGTGAACGGCGCGCGCGTCCGCATCAAGATTGGCGACCGCTTCGCCGAAGGTACCGTTGCCTGGCAGCCGGGCCCGGTCCAGTTCGATGTGACCTTTGGTGGCGCAAGCCCGGCGCCCATCCCGACGTTCACCCCGGCTCCCACACGAACGCCTGCACCCGCCAACACGCCGACGCCACCCGCCAACGGCGAGACGCCTTCGTCGAATACTCCCGCGAATGGCACTCCCGGCGCAGTGGAGACCATCCCGGCCGGCTCACCCGGTGCCGGTTCGCCAGTCACGCGCCCGGGCGGCGTGACATCCTCGGATCCCGGCGCCCAGGAGTCGAACTCGGGCGGCGGCGGATTCCCTGTCTGGGGTGTTGTGGTTCTTGTCCTCGGCGGCATTGCCGCAGTTGGCGGCGGTGTCGGCCTCATGATGGCCCGCAACCGCAACGAAGACGAACTCGCCGAGGTCGATGTCTATGACGAAGATCCGTACGCTGACCCACCATCCGACGATTCGTTGAGGTAGGCGTTCCCAATGGCCGAGTCACCCACCGAACGCGTGAAAGGCCCCGCGTCGTACTTCCCCTCGATCGAGAAGAAGTACGGCCGCCCCGTCGCGGAATGGCTGGAGTTGATCCGGGGCCGTTCCGGTGAGAAGCACATGGAGGTGGTGAACTGGCTGAAGACCGAGTTCGAAATGGGCCACGGCCACGCGAACGCCCTCGTTCACTACGCCCGCTCTGAGGAGAAATGATCGAGCCGCGGCCATCACTGGCCGCGGCTCGTCCGTCCCTTCCGGGGCTGGGATTGGTGGGGGCTAGCCCAGGAAGATCATGGTGAAGTAGTGCCGCCCGTCGGGGTCGGTGATTTCGCCGATACCGACTCGGTAGAAGTCGCCCGCGAGCAAGTTGGCCTTGTGGGTTGGGCTGTTCATCAGCCCGCGCAGTGCCACCCCCGGGGATTCCTCGACGCTGTAGTTGTTCATGGCCAGGTTTTCGCCGGCCCATGCGTAACTCGTATAGCCGAAGTGGGCCAGCAGTTCGACGTACATCGAATACCCGTACGGGTCCTTGTGCGCGAAGTACTTCTGGTCGATGAGCTGCTGCGACCGCGTGCGCGCGATCTTGGTCAGTCCAGCATCGAGCACGTAAGGGGCAAGTCCCGCCTTCGCCCGCTCTTCGTTAATCAGTGCGAAGAGCCGCGTTTCCAGGTCCGTTGCCGGGCCCGACGAGACGGACGGGACGTAGAAGTTCGGCTTCGCCGCCGGCGCCTGCGCGACCGGTTCGGCGGGCGCCTGCGGCTGCGGAGCCGGCTGAGGCGCGGGTTGCGCGGGTTGCGCCGGCTGAGCCGGAGCGGCGGGCTTCACCGCCGGGGCAACAGGTTCCACAGCCGCTGGCGCGACTGGCTCGACGACCGGTTCCGGTTCGACGGCCGGGACCGGGACGATGGCGCCCATCGCCACCTGGAACTCGAACGGAAGCGGAACGTAGTCGCCGGGCAGGCTGAGTTCAGCCTCGACGTATTCAGGAACAATTGCCGGGGCATCCCGGAACGGGAACGTCGGCACAATTGCGGCTGCCGGTTCGACGACTGGAGCGACGGCTGGCGCCGGCTCGTGCGGCACCGCGCGGTCGCCTGTGGGCCAGGTAGCCACGCCAAGTCCAATACCAAGCCCGCCCACGATTCCGGCCAGGTAGAGCGGCATGAACCGCCCCGGCCGCCATTCACGTATCGATTCATTGAAGACGCTCTGACGCGCCCCTTCGAACCCTGCCATTGTCTTCCCCCACCACGACCCCTCGCAGTGGCGGGAACGTGCCCGCCGGGGTCTCAACAGGGGGTTCGGCGGGGAAACAGTTAGAACGCATAGACACTCGGAGGACGGGCAGGTGACGGCTTGGGGGCACGGTCACCTAATGGTTCCCTAAGGGTGCGTAAGGCCCCTTAGGGGTGACCCAAAGGTGGACGAACAGGTACAACAAACGGCAATACGAACGGGGTTCAGAACAGAGCGATGGTCGGGGTCCGGAGGCTCGGCACAGCTATGCAGCCGCCTGGAAAACGTAGGCAAACGCAGCCCGGGTGTATGCGATTCCCCGCCCTTCGCGCCGGATCGTCTCGGGGTCGGCTGCGCCTGGTCTTTTGGGGATGAGGTAGGTGTCAAGGTTCTCGGTGTCGAGGCGATAGTTGCCGTCATGCTGGTGGACCGCGGCCGCGAGCCGAAGTGCCGGGTCGAGCGCGGCGAGGCTGGCATCGCCGTGGCTGGTGTTGGCCAGGAACAACCCCGCGGGTGACAGATACTGCCGGCAATGCTCCCAGACGGGGCCTGCATACAGGGAGATAAGCAGGTCGACGCTCGCCGG
>CALFYR010000032.1 GCA_937954195.1 uncultured Dehalococcoidia bacterium | reverse complement strand
CTCCGCCGAACTCCCCACGAACACCGCCCGGTTCGCCGTTCCCATACCTGCGTGGTCGGTCCGTGGCGTGAGCACCAGCCCAAGCCGTTCATAGGCGGCGGCCGCCGCGTCAAGGTCGGGGACCGGCACAACAAGGTGGTCAATTCGTGTGAGCATGGCCGCATTCTACGGGCGTCCCACAATCCCGCATCGCGGTAAACTCCGGTTCCACAACCCCACCCCGCGAGGGCGCATGAAAACCGACTTCTACGAGGCCGACCCCTTCAGTGGCAGCAAGGGCGACCACTGGGGCACCATCGATTCCGACTACCGCTGGGAAAAAGGCGATGAAGTCTGGCTCGAAGTCCAGGGCCGCCGCGTCAAACTCCGTGTCACCTGGGTCAACGTCACCGTCAAAGATGGAGTCGTGACCCGCGAACTGCTCGGGCTCAAGCTCTAGCCGAACTTGCCCACACCTCCGGCTCACCGCAACAATCAGCACGGCTCTTGAAGCGGAGGTAGGGCGTTGAAGCTTTCTCGATGGATTCTCGTGGGCCTGCTTGCGGCCCTTCCCCTGGGCGCGTTCGCCTGCGGCGGCGATGACGACGAGCCCGGCGGTTCCGACACGCCGGCCGGCGAAACTCCATCCGGCAACGGCGATGCCCCCGACGGCGCCTGGACCGGCGAATTCGATACCGGCACCCGCGTCACCCTCGAAATCTTTGTCGAACCGGCCGGCGCCCCCGAACTCGCCGAATTCGAAGAACTCCGCGAAGCCGCCGGCCAACCACCCGTCCAGTACGCCCGCGTCACCGCGGAAAACGTCACCGACGCACCCGACACCGGCCGCTTCGCCACCCTCACCGGCGAAGACGGAGAACAGTTCGCCGAAGGCGCTATCGAACTCACCTTCGCCTGCTCCAGCGCCTACCGCTGGCTGGATACCGGCGCCCAGCCCAGCTCGGAAGCCGTTACGCTCTGGGAAGAGCTCTTCGCCGGCCCCTGCGAAGGCCAGGAACTCGCCGGCCCAACCATCGCCCCCGGCGAAACCGTCACCTACTTCCTCGTCTACACCGAAGAAGGCGAACCCGAATTCGAACGCGTCTTCATGGGCCTCGGCCAGGAACTCGAACGCTAGTCGTCGTCCGCCGAGCCCACCAGCGTCGTCTTCGCCGGGATCTCCTTGCCAACTTCGCGCAGCCGCTCCATTACGTTGTTCTGCACCGCGTCGCGAGCCGCCCGTATCGCGCTGAAAATCGCCCGTGCGTTCGAACGCCCGTGCCCAATGACCGTCACTCCATCCACGCCAACGAGTTGCGCCCCGCCATACTCCGCGTAATCCAGCCGCCGCTTCACCTTCTTCAGCTCCGACATCAGGATAAGGCCAGCCGCCTTGTTCCACGGCGTCAACTCCACCGCCTTCCGAAGCTCCGAGAACATCATCTCGGCCATCCCCTCGGCCGTCTTCAACACCACGTTCCCGGTGAACCCGTCCATCACCGCAACGTCGCACACGCCCTTCGTCAGGTCCTTCCCCTCAACGTTCCCGATGAAGTTCAACCGGCTCTTCCGCAGCGCCTCGTTCACCTCGATCGTCAACTGGTTCCCCTTCGAATCCTCCTCCCCGATCGAAAGCAGCCCCACCTGTGGCCGCTCCACCCCGAACATCCGCTCCATGTACGCCGAACCCATGTACGCGAACTGCAACAGGTGGATCGGCCGGCAATCCGCGTTCGCGCCAACATCCAGCAGCATCGTCAGCCGGCCCACGCCCGTCGGGAAGATCGTCGCCAGCGCCGGCCGGCTAATCCCCTTCACCCGCCCAAGCGTGAGCAGCGCCGCCGCCATCGTCGCGCCCGTATTCCCCGCGGTCACGAACGCGTCCGCCTCCCCCGCCTTCACCAGCCGCAACCCCACGTTGATCGACGAATCCGGCCGCGCCTTCACCGATTCTGTCGCGTGCTCGTCCATCCCGATCACGTCGCTCGCGTGCACAATGCGAAGCCCCTTCACCTCCCCCGTCCCCTGCATCTCCCCGCGGATCGCATCCGTATCTCCCACCAGGATGATGTCCGCCCCCAGCGTCCCTATCGCCATCATCGCCCCGGCGACGATTTCACCGGGCGCGTTATCACCGCCCATCGCGTCAAGCACAATCCGAGGCGTCATCCATCTCTCCTTCGAGCCACGACAATCATCCGCTCGCTGTCGTTGGTCAGCGGTCCCAGATCATAGTCCCCATACACGTCCACCAGCACGAGCCCCGCGAGATGCAGCAAGTACTCCATCTCGAACCGGTACACGTACCGCAAATAATGCTCACCCACCTGCCGCCGAACCAGCCCGTCCGCATCCACCGTCTCGTACGTCACGCGCAGCATCCGCGTCTGCGTCGCCTCATCATCGTCGTGGACGTGCCATACATCGAAGCCCGTGCCGTCTTCCAGCTCCGCCGTGTACGCCAGCCGCTGCACCCCGTTCGAATCCGGGTCCAGCCCCTGCGCCGGCCCCGGCAGATCGATCACCATCTGCCCGTTGAACGTCATCGAATCCCGCAGCGCCCCGAGCATCGTCCGCTGCTCTTCGCCATCGACGCAGTAGAGGAACACGTCGAGCGGCACCAGCACCAGCCCGAAGTGCTCCCGCTCGAGGTCCGCCTCCGCCACCACACCCTCGATGAACCGCACATCCGCCCCCGCCGCCTCCGCCTTCCCTCGCGCTACCTCAAGCATCGCCCCCGAGGGGTCGATGCCCGTGACCCGATGGCCCGCCAGCGCCAGCTCAACCGCAATCCGCCCCGTCCCGCACCCGACCTCCAGCACCGGCCGGTCCGTCCGCCCCGCGAACGACAGCCACAGGCCGACATCATCGCGAAAGTCCCGGTGAATCGCGTCGTAATACGCCGCGTCAGCCTCGTACGGGTCATCAACCACGCGTCAAAGGTGAGCACCCCCACCCCAACGGTCAAAACCGGCGCCCGCCCCGTCGTCACAGCGCGTCCCGGATGGCGAACACCAGCGTCACCGCGATGACGACCAGCACCCCGAACAGCGCGAACCGCAGCGTCTCCCGCTGCTGGCCCGTCAGCCCCTCGCCGCTCTCCGGTTCGATGACGTTGTGGCCCTCACCGTTCGAGCGCAACACGTCCCGCGCCGATTCGGCCGAGACCGTGGGCACCGCCACCCCGAACGACCCCCGCAGCCAGACGATCGACCGCTGCGGCATATGGTGGCCCCGAACCATCGTCCGGAAGCCTTCCGCGTTCAGACGCCCCGCCACAATCTCCGCCTCCACCTCGCTCGTCCCCTGCCAGACCTGCTCCCAATCTACCCGGCTGTCCCGCTCGCTCGCCATGGCTGCTACACCTGCGCCCCCACGGGAACGTCCAGCCTGTGCTTCCGAATCTCCGCCATGATCTTCGCGCCGACCGCCTCGTCCGGTTCGACCACGGGAAGCCGCGGCGAGCCAATTTCGAACCCGAGCTGCCGCAGGATGTAACGGATCGAGCTGGGGCTGCCGTTCAGGAACGCCGCATCCGTCACGCGGCAGAGGCGGCGGTGGATGGCCGCCGCTTCGAACACCCGCCCCTCCTGGATGAGCCGGAACATCTCCTGTTGCTGGCTCGCCACCAGGTGGCTGGTGACGCTAATCGCGCCCCACGCGCCCATGCACCACAGGTGGAAGTTGTCGTTGTCGTTGCCGCTCCAGATCTTGAAGTCCGGCGCCGCCTCCATGATGGCCGCCGAATGCGCCAGGTCCCCGTTCGCTTCCTTATCCCCGACGATGTTCGGGATTTCGGCGCAGCGCAGGATGGTCTCGACCGTCATGTTCACACCGGTGCGGCCCGGCACGTTATAGACGATGACCGGCAGGCTGGTGCTTTCGGCGATGGCCCGCATGTGCTGGTAGATGCCTTCCTGCGAAGGCTTCAGGTAGTACGGCGCGACCGCGAGGATGGCATCGGCGCCGGCCCGTTCGGCCAGCTTCGCCAGGTGGACCGAATGGCGCGTGTCGTTCGTGCCCGCGCCGGCGACCACCGTCTTTTCGCCAAGCTCCTGCTTCACCTCGTCCCAGAGCCTGTACTTTTCATCGTCCGAAAGCAGCGGTGATTCGCCGGTGGTGCCGGTAATCACGAGCCCATCGTTGCCGCTGCGCACCAGGTGCGCGGCCAGCCGCCGGTTGTGGGCGTAATCGACTTCGCCATCGGGCGTGTAGGGCGTGACCATCGCGGTCAGCAGCCGTCCAAGTTCTGCCATGGGAAAGGCTCCGGAGTGAGGTGAGGGGATAGTGTACGGCATAAGTACCGAGTTCCGAGTTCCGAGGGCCGAGTCATTGTCGATTGTCGATTGTCGATCGGCGGTTGGGCGGCGGTGGGTGGTGTAGTCGCGGCTCCTTCCGGCCATGCGGAATGGTGGCCGCGGGGCGCCATGCGCCCAACGGGAATCCCGCCGTGACTCGCCCTCAGCATGCTCGAATCCAGCCGCCCCGCCGACAGCCTCTAGCCGAAGAGGCGGGGGTCGAGGATGGGGCTGTGGTCGTAGGCCATGCGGAGGGC
>CALFYR010000031.1 GCA_937954195.1 uncultured Dehalococcoidia bacterium | reverse complement strand
GGACTGGACGAAAGCGACGACGACACGGTCGCCGGCCTTCACATTGGTGACGCCGGGACCGACCTTTTCGACGATGCCGGCGGATTCGTGGCCGAGGACGACGGGCATGGGGTACATCCACTTGCCTTCCATGAAGTGGAGGTCGGAATGGCAGACACCGGTGACGGAAGTCTTGATGAGGACTTCGCCGGCCTGGGGTTCTTCGATTTCGATGTCTTCGATAACGAGGGGCTGGTTCGGTGCGTAGAGCACGGCAGCTTTCACGGTTTGGGGCTCCTCCTTCTATGAAGCACGGCGATTCTTCCGCCCGGTAAGTTCGCTGTCAAACCGATTGGCCGTTCATTCAGGTTGAGGGTGCGGGCAGGCTAGAAGGGGAGGCGGAGTTCGCCGATGCGGAAGGTGAAGCGTGAGACCTTCTCCGGGTTGCGGTCGGCCCAGCGTTCGAAGTTGAGGGCGAGGAAGAAGCAGCCGCTCACGATAACGGCGCCGACCATCATATCGAGGAAGTAGTGGTTGCCGGTGACGACGATGGCCCACCACATGAGGCCGGCGAAGGCGGTCGCGACGCCGCGGATGATGGCGTTCTTGTAGCACCACCAGCAGCCGGCGACGGCGATGAAGATCCAGCCGAAGTGGTAGGACGGCATGGCCGCATACCAGTTGGCCCAGCCGCCTGGGCGGGCGCGGGTCTTATCAGGGATGGTATCGACGAAGTTGTAGGCGTATTCGCCGGATTTCACGAGGAGGCGGGGCGGGGTGACGGGGAAGGCCGCGTAGATCGGGACGGCGACGAAGGCGGAGAGGAGGATGGCGTTGCGAAGCACGCGGTGCTTTCGGGCATCGGTGGCGAGGAAGATGAAGCCGACCACGAGGAGCAACGGCATGTGGAGGTGGAGGTAGGTGAAGTTCGCCAGTTCGACGAGGCGGGGGCTTTCGCGGGCCCACTCCTGCCAGGTCTCCTCGTGGAAGATGAAGAACGTCTTCTCGAATTCGATGATGCGGAGGGCGTTCGCGGTTGCGAGGTCGACGCGGTCGGTTGGGAGGCCGCGGAGGAAGAAGTAGAGGATGAAGAGGGGGAGGAAGACGAGGCCCATATCGAGCACGTAGAGGAACGCCTTCCTGATAAGCGCAAACAGGAGGGTATCGGCGATCCGGTTCTGAGCGGCGACCAGGCCAGCCAACGGTAAAGCTCCCCACGAGAAGTGTTAACGACGATAGCAGCCTGTTGCCTTGTGAGAACGGCCATTTGGCCAATTGTGATGGAACCTTTACGGGGCGTTTGCCTGTGCGATACAGGGCGGGGGTGCGTAGACTCGCGGTCGTCAGCCTAGGGCACGGATCACGTCTTCGTGCTCGCGATTCAGTGTGAACGTATCGAATTCGTACGCGTATCCGCCGTCAGCCACTTCGCGACGACGCCCTGAAACGCGGACAACTCCAAAGGACACCATCGAGTTCGTCAGGTTGTGGACACCCCACTCGTCGCGGCCAAGCGCGTCGGCGACTGTCTTCTGAATCCGCTTGAAGGTCAGAAAGTCCAGGTATGGGCTTTTTGCCAACGCATCGATGGCGCGAATGACCGCCCGCTTCTCGTCTGATGAAAGATCCGAGTACATGAACTCGCCGATGTTGAACGATTGCTGCGCGGGCTCGGGGCGGGGCGTCGGCTGCGGGACTTCTTCGTCCGGGAGATACAGGAACTCCTGGAGGTCCCGGGTGGCCCGCCGGACGAGTCCGCTGGCTTCAAGGGCCTGCACGAGGATGAGAAGTTTGCCTTTCACGTGCTGGGCATACGCAACGGGGACCATGCGCTTCTGCATTTCCTGCCCGAGTGACGAGACGGATAAGTCTCGAGAGGCTTCCCTGAACTCCGTAACGATGGTCATTGCTGTGTTTAGGGCTTCGGCCACGGCACGTTTGTCCGTGGACGCGTCCG
>CALFYR010000030.1 GCA_937954195.1 uncultured Dehalococcoidia bacterium | reverse complement strand
CCATGCTCGAACCCGAAGATATCGCCGCCCTCGCACTGTTCCTCGCCTCGGATGAGGCCGCCCGTATCAACGGTGCTCTCGTGACCGCCGATGCAGGCTGGACTGCGGCCTAGCGATGGATACACAAAGGGGCCGCAGTGGCGGCCCCTTCGTTGAGCGTTTCGCGCGGTCCTACTTCAGGTCAAAGCGGTCCAGGTTCATCACCTTGTTCCACGCGGCCACGAAGTCGCGGACGAACTTTTCCTTCGCGTCGTCCTGGGCATACACCTCGGAAAGTGCGCGAAGCTGGGAGTTTGACCCGAACACCAGGTCCACCCGGCTCCCCGTCCACTTCACCGCACCACTTGCGCGGTCGCGGCCCTCGAAGGCCTGCTCAGCCTGCGAAGTCGGCTCCCAGGCCGTGCTCATATCCAGGATGTTGACGAAGAAGTCGTTCGTCAGGGCGCCCGGCCGCGAGGTCAGCACGCCAAGGTTCGAACCGTCGTAGTTGCCCCCGATCACCCGCAGGCCCCCGACAAGCACGGTCATTTCGGGAGCCGTCAGCGTGAGCATCTGCGCCTTCTCGATCAGCAGCGCCTCGGTGGGCGTGCTGGTTTCGCGGCCCAGGTAGTTGCGGAAGCCGTCGGCCGCCGGTTCCAGCACGGAGAACGATTCGACGTCCGTCATCTCTTGCGAAGCATCGGTGCGCCCGGGCGCGAACGGCACCTGGACTTCCACACCGCCATCCTTCGCCGCCTTTTCAACGGCCGCGCACCCCGCGAGCACGATCAGGTCCGCCAGCGAGATTCGCTTGTTTGCGGCTGTGTTCGCGGCATTGAAGTCCTTCTGGATGCCTTCGAGCGTCGAGATCACCTTCGAAAGCTCGGCCGGGTTGTTGGCGACCCAGCCGTTCTGAGGGGCAAGCCGGATGCGTGCGCCGTTCGCGCCACCGCGCTTGTCGGTGCCGCGGAACGTGGAGGCTGACGCCCAGGCGACCCGGACGAGCTCCTGCACCGATAGTCCCGAGCCCAGCACCTTCGCCTTCAGGTCGGCGATGTCCTGGGCCCCGACCAGCACGTGGTCTACCGCCGGGACCGGGTCCTGCCAGATCTGTGGCTCGGCCGGGACTTCGGGGCCGAGGTACCGCGAGATCGGGCCCATATCGCGGTGGGTCAGCTTGAACCACGCTTTTGCGAACGCCAGCGCGAATTCGTCCGGGTGTTCGTAGAACCGGCGCGAGATTGGTTCGTAGATCGGGTCCATGCGAAGCGCGAGGTCCGTCGTCAGCATCACCGGCGCGTGGCGCTTCGAAGGGTCATGCGGGTCCGGCACGAGCGTCGCCGCGGCCGGGTCCGTAGGAACCCACTGGTAGGCCCCTGCCGGGCTCTTCGTTAGGTCCCAGTCGTACTTGAATAGCGTTTCGAAGAAGCTGTTGTCCCACTGCGTTGGCGTCGGCGTCCACGCGCCCTCGAGCCCGCTCGTGATCGTGTCGTTGCCCTTACCGGTGCCAAAGCTGTTCTTCCAGCCGAAGCCCATCTCCTGGAGCGGCGCGGCCTCTGGCTCGGGGCCCACGTGACCGATCGGCACTGCCGCACCGTGCGTCTTCCCGAACGAGTGGCCCCCGGCGATGAGCGCAACAGTCTCCTCGTCGTTCATTGCCATGCGCCGGAACGTCTCGCGAATGTCGCGCGCGGCGGCCAGCGCGCTCGGTTCGCCATTCGGCCCTTCCGGGTTCACGTAGATGAGTCCCATCTGGACGGCCGCCAGCGGGTTGGCGAGATCGCGGTCACCGCTGTAACGCTCATCGGCAAGCCAGGTGTCTTCGGTACCCCAGTTGATCTCCTCCGGCTCCCACACGTCCTCGCGGCCCCCAGCGAACCCGAACGTCTTAAAGCCCATGGATTCCAGCGCGCAGTTGCCGGCGAGGACCATCAGGTCCGCCCAGGAGAGTTTGTTCCCGTACTTCTGCTTCACCGGCCAGAGCACGCGTCGGGCCTTGTCCAGGTTCCCGTTGTCCGGCCAGCTGTTGAGTGGAGCAAATCGCTGTTCGCCGGAACCGGCGCCGCCACGGCCATCATGGATGCGGTAGGTGCCCGCGCTGTGCCAGGCCATGCGGATGAAGAACGGACCGTAGTGGCCGTAGTCCGCCGGCCACCACGACCGTGAGATCGTCAGGCCATTCTTGATGTCCTCCTTGACGCCATTAAGC
>CALFYR010000029.1 GCA_937954195.1 uncultured Dehalococcoidia bacterium | reverse complement strand
CGGAGGAGATCTGGAACAGCACGCTTGAGTCCATCGGCATCGCGCTGGCGCAGGCGGGCCTTGGCGCCTCCGAAATTGCCGCGATTGGGCTCACGAACCAGCGCGAAACCGTTGTGGTTTGGGACAAACGCACCGGCGAACCCGCCGCCAACGCGATCGTGTGGCAGGACCGCCGGACAGCCTCCATCTGCCAGGAGCTGCGCGAGGGTGGGCACGAGGCCCAGGTGCGCAAACTCACCGGACTGAAGCTCGATCCTTATTTCTCCGGGACGAAACTCACCTGGCTGCTGCGGCATGACCGTGAACTCCGCGAGCGGGCCGAACGTGGCGAGCTGCTCGCGGGCACAGTCGATAGCTGGCTCATCTGGAAGCTGACCGGTGGCCAGCGGCACGCCACGGACTACACCAACGCCAGCCGGACGCTCCTGTTCAACATCAACCGGGGGCGCTGGGACGACGCGCTGCTCGACACCTTCGAGGTGGCGCGCGCAATGCTGCCCGTGGCGCAACCATCGCAATCGCTCTTCGGGACAACGGACGAAGGGACCTTCGGCGCCCGAATCCCGATCACCGGGGTGGCGGGCGACCAGCAGTCGGCGCTCTTCGGGCAGGGAGGATTCGAGAAAGGCGTCGCCAAGAACACGTACGGCACAGGCTGCTTCCTGCTCGCGAGCGCCGGCCCGCGCCCATCGCCTTCCGAGGATGGGCTGCTGACGTCGCTCGGCGCCGGGGCGAGCCCTTCAGGCCCGGAATACGTGCAGGAAGGTTCGGTGTTTGTGGCCGGCGCGCTGGTCCAGTGGCTACGGGACGAGCTTGGCATCATCCGCCGTTCCAGCGACATCGAAGCGCTCGCCGAGAGCGTGCCGGACACGGGCGGGGTGGCGGTAGTGCCCGCATTCACGGGGCTTGGGGCCCCGGATTGGGATCCACACGCCCGCGGCGCCATCCTCGGTCTTACACGTGGTACCACGAAGGCGCACATCGCCCGGGCCGCGCTCGAAGCCATCGCGTTGAGCAGCGCGGAGCTGCTCGACGTGATGAACGCCTCGCTCCCGCACCCGGCCCGCGAACTGCGTGTCGATGGCGGCGCTTCCCAGAACGACCTGCTCATGCAGATGCAGGCCGACCTCGCCGGCATCCCGGTCGTGCGGCCAACCAACACCGAGACGACCGCGATGGGCGCCGCCTACCTCGCCGGGCTCGAGATCGGTATCTGGGAGTCCCGGGAGGAGATCGCATCGCTCATGACGGTCGATCGCGAGTTCGAACCGCGCATGGGCTCGGCGGAACGCCATCACCGGCTGAGCGACTGGCGAAAGGCCGTCGGCCGAACGCTCGGGTGGGCCGCGGAGTGACGCTCGCCGACCTCGCGGCTGGACCGCCGTTGGACCTCGCCGTCATTGGCGGCGGAATCAACGGGTGCGCCATCGCCGAAGAGGCGGCGGCCCGAGGTCTCCGTGTCGCCCTGTTCGATTCCACGGACTTCGGTTTTGGGACCACCTGGCGCTCGACCAAGCTCATCCACGGCGGGCTGCGCTACCTGGAACACGGTGATGTCCGGCTCGTGTTCGAATCACTGCGCGAACGGGCGTGGCTGTTGAAGACGCGGCCATACCTGGTCACTCCTCAACGGTTCCTGCTTCCGCTCCTGCCATGGACGCGACGGCCCGCGTGGCAACTCCGGGCGGGGCTGGCGACCTACGACATGCTGGCGCTTTACCGGGGTGTTCCGGGTCACCGGCGGCTCAGCGCCGGCCGTCTGCGTGAGAAAGCGCCATACCTGTCGGAAGATGCGAACGGCGGGTTCTCCTTCTTCGATGCGCGCGTGCATTCGCCCGAACGCCTGACGCTCGAACTCGCGCTCGAGGCGCGCGCCCATGGTGCATCGATCCACAACCACGCCGAGGTGACGGCAATCGAGGCTGCCTCGGGGGCGGTCGAATCGGTCCAGGTTCGGCACCGGGATCAGGACTACCGAATTGGAGCAAAGGCCATCGTCAACGCGGCCGGCCCGTGGGTGGATGCGGTGAACGCGATGGGCGACTTGCCGCCGGCAGAACTGTTGGGGGTCACACGGGGAACGCACATCGTTGTCGAATTGGACGAACCTCCCGGCCACGATGCGGTGTTTTCGACGGCGAAGAGCGATGGCCGCGTGTTCTTCGCGGTGCCCCAGGGCGACCTGCTCCTCATCGGCACGACCGATGAGCGCTACGACGGCCGCCCTTCCGACATTCGCCCGGTGCCGGAGGATATCGACTACCTGCTCGCCGAAGCCCGTGAACTCATGCCTGGCCGAGACATAACACGTGACCGAATCCGCTACGCCTACGCCGGCTTGCGTCCGCTGCAAAAGGTCGCTGGCGGGCCGGAAGCGGCCATCAGCCGGCGTCACGCCGTGATCGATCACGCGAAGCTCGGCGGTGCCAGTGGGGTGTACAGCGTGGTCGGCGGGAAGCTCAGCACCTTCCGGCCGCTGGCCCAAGAGATAGCGGCGAAGCTGGACGCGCCAGCGAGGGATGACTCACGTTCGGAACTTGCCGCGCCTGGCTGGCGCGACGCGCTGCTCGCAACGGGTCTTCCGAAGCCCGCGATGCGCCACCTTCGCGTCTACGGTGCGGCGATTCCCTCCGTCCTTCGGCTCGGGGTCGAACCGTTGTGCGAGCATACCCCCGCCATCGAGGGGGAAATCCGCCACACCGTCCGCTACGAAGCGGTGGAGACGCTCGCGGACATCATGATGCGGCGGACCGGGATCTCGTGGGCAGCGTGCCGCGGGCTGTGCGCAGTGGACCGTGTCGCGGAGATCGCGGCGCAAGAACTGGGCTGGAGCGAGCCGGAACGGACGGACCAGGTGAAGGCATTTCGGGAGGAACTGGACTATCATCTTCCTACCGAGGATTCGCTTGTCTCAGTCTCCGACGCTCCTGGATGATCCGGATGTTTCTACCGCACTCCGCCAGGCTGCGACGCTTCTGCGCCGCAGCAGGTACGCGGTTGCGCTCGCCGGGGCGGGCCTTTCGGCCGAAAGCGGCATTCCCACGTACCGCGGCACGGGTGGCGTCTGGACGAAGTTCGGCGAACCCACCATCGACGGGTGGGACCTTCTGCAGGAAGACCCGGAAGCGTGGTGGCGCCATGCCATCGAGCATAAGGTTGGGGGGAGCGACTTCAGCGAGGCCATCGACCGGGCCGTCCCGAACA
>CALFYR010000028.1 GCA_937954195.1 uncultured Dehalococcoidia bacterium | reverse complement strand
GCCCGCCCGGATGTGGTCGAAGAACACATCCGCGTGTTCGGGCATGAACGATGTGCCAACCCACCCGTTCGCCAGCTCGCCCGTGAGCTGCAGCGCCTTCGGGCTCAGCGTCGCCAGGTAGATGGGAATCTCCATGGGCGGCGCGCTCGAACGGAGCGCCTTGCCTTCGCCGCCAGGAAGGGGGAGCTCGTAGTAGTCGCCTTTGTACGCCACTTTCTCCCCGCTCGTGACCAGCCGCACGATGTTGATGGCGTCCCGGATGCGCGGCAGCGTGTTCGCGAACCGCACCCCGTGCCACCCCTCCACCACCTGCGGGCCGCTCGCGCCGAGGCCCAGCCGGAACCGGCCGCCGGAGAGCGAGTTCAGCGTCATCGCGGTCATGGCGAGCATCGCAGGCGAGCGCGAACCGAGCTGCATGATCCCGGTCCCGAGCTTGATCGTCTTCGTCTTGCCCGCCATGTAGCCGATTGGCGTCGCCGCATCAAATCCCCACGTTTCGGCGCTCCAGGCGGAATCCACACCGAGTTTTTCCGCTTCCTGCAGGAACGTCGCAGCCGATTCCCAATCCGCTCCCATAGGGCCGGGGCCGCCGCCAATGCCAATCGCGATCTTCATCTCTGAAACCTCCGAACAGTACCGCGGACTATAGACCGTTTCGTGATGCAACGCTCTTTGTGCGGCCAGTCACAACTTGGGCCCGTCAAGCCCACCGACGGCGTACCACCGGACGTGCCACGCATGACAACGCGAACGCATGCTCAACGGTCCGTTAGCCATCGCCGCTGATGGTGGCGCCCATCACGGACGCTCGACCTTCCGGTCGGTATACTCCCGCCAACCCTCGGCGGGAGCACCGTATGCCCGAAACCACCCCACTCCAGCCAAACCTCATGGACCCGGCGTTCATCGCCAACCCCTACCCGGCGTTGAACGCGCTTCGCGATGGCCCGGGCGTGGGCGCCGATTCTTTCGGCGCGCAGTGGTTCGTCACCCGCTACGACGATGTCCATCGCATCCTTTATGACCGCGAACTTTCGGCCGACCCCGCCAACGCCGACCCCGGAACCTCCATGGGCTTCATCCGCGCGGCCGATGCGGAACGGCGGGAGGGCCCGGAAAGCATCCTCTTCATGGATGAGCCCGGACACACCCGCCTTCGAAAGCTCGTGAACAAGGCGTTCACACCACGGGCGGTCGAATCCCTTCGCCCGCGCGCCGAAGCCATCGCCGACGAACTGCTCGACGCGGTCGCCGGCAAGGCCGAATTCGATTTCATGGCCGCCTTCGCTCAGCCCTACCCCACCACCGTGATCGCCGAGATGATCGGCGTGGATCCCGCCGACCGGGCGCAATTCAAAGCCTGGTCCGACCGTTCGGTTCGTGGGCTCGATCCGTTCCTCAGCCCGGGGGACCGCGCTCTCACGGCCGAAGCCGGCCGCGCGCTCGCCGAATACTTCAGCCGCACCATCGCCGCGCGCCGCGGCAACCCACGCGACGATCTGGTCACCCGTCTCATCAACGCACAGGAAGAGAACGACGCTCTCACGGATCCGGAGATGGTGGTCATGCTCTCCCTCCTCCTCACCGCAGGAAACGTCACCACTACCGACCTCATCGGCAACGGCCTCAAGGCACTCCTCGAACATCCCGCCGAACTGCAGCGCCTGCGCGACGACCCGTCACTCATCCCGAACGCGGTCGAGGAGATCCTCCGGTTCGACCCGCCCGTCATCGAAACGTGGCGCACCCACGACAAACCGGTCGAAGTCTGTGGCCACGCCATCGCCGCCCGCCAGACCATCGCGCCCTCGCTGGCGGCCGCCAATCACGATCCGCGGCGCTTCGCCGACCCCGAGCGCTTCGACACGACGCGCGCCGAAATCGACCACCTCTCGTTTGGCGGCGGCATCCACTACTGCCTCGGCGCATCGCTGGCACGCCTGGAGGCGCAGGTAGCGCTGGCGAAGATCCTCGAGCGCTTCCCTCGCCTTGCCGCGGCCGAAGGCCACGACGTGACGTACCGCGCGTTGCCCGGCTTCCGCGGGATGGAGAGCTACTGGATCCGGGTGGAATAGCGCGGCGGGGCTGCCCGGCAAGGAGATAGGCAGACCCCGCCGTCTCGAACGAGGACTACGCGTCAGGCGATGGGTTCGAGCCCGAGCGCGAGCCGCCCGCTGAACACCAGCTGCTGCTTTTCCGGCAGCGGGTGGTAATGCCCGGCGCGAATGTCGCCGAACAAGCGCGCAAGCCCGTTCTTCCGGTAGAACCCGGCGCCGCCGCTCGCATCCATGGCCGCGTCCACCGCCTTCTTCGCCTGCTCCACCGCCTGGGTCTTCAGCATGAACACCCGGCTCGTGTTGTGGACTTCCGGCGTGAACGCCAGGTCGTTCGCCATGCGCACCAGCTGCTCGAAGCACGTCTGGGCCACCGCTACGGCGCTCAGCATCTCGCCGACCGACCACTGCACCACCGGGTCGTCGCGCCGCTTCTTCGCGAGTTCGAGGCCGATTTCCGCGGCGCGCTCCGCCACCCCGAGGTACACGCCAGAGATCAGCGGCATCGCCACCTGAGCTACAACATTGAAGACGGGAGCAAACCCGGCACGCGGCCGGGTGAGTGAGATCGATCCTTCGGGCACGAACACGTCCTTCATCACGATCGTCCCCGATCCCGTCGACCGCATCCCGAGCACCTGCCAGTCGTTCTCAAGCGAGACACCCTCCGCCTTCAGCGGCACGCCGAAGTGCAGCACCTGTGGGCCGTCTTCCGGGTGGTCGAACGGCGCGCTCGTCACCGCTACCGAACCCACGGGCGAACCGCTCGCGAACGCCTTCCGCGCCGTGAGCCTGTACCCGCCTTCGACCCGTTCGCACGTGCCGTTCGATTCCATCCAGTCGCGCGCGCCGGTGCTCACCAGCACGAGGCCTTCGTCCACGACGCGGGGCAGCAAGGGCGCGGGCCGCCCGTTGAGGTGGTTGAACACCTGGGCCGCCACCAGGTGCTGGTGCATCGAAAGCGCCAGCGCCGTCGAACCATCGTAGTAGGCGAGCCGCCGGAGGACGGCTGCGATGGTCGAAAACGAAGCGCCACCTCCGCCGAGGTCTGCCGGGACGAGCGCGGTCAGGAGGCCGCTTTCCTTCAGTACCGGGTAATGCTCCGCGACGAACGTGTCACTCGCCTCGCGCTCCTCCGCCCCTTCGGCAAACCGGGGCCCAATCCGCTCGACAATATCGATCCAGTCCTGGTGATCCATAGGTTCCTCTCGGGAAATGGGCGAGCCTGCCTTCCGCTCCGGCAGGCCCGCATGTGCGTTACTGAAGCGCCGGGCCCGCTATCCCCAGCGCGGTTGCTCGCCAAGGTCCACGCCGAGCGTGGTCTTGCCAACGATTTCGGGGGCCAACAGCGAGTTCGCCGGATGGAATCCCCCACAACGAACGTCGCGGTACAGCCGCTCGAGCTCGCTGTTCTTAAACATGCCGGACCCGCCGGAGATCGCCATCGCCCGGTCCACGATCCCCTTGGCGGCTTCGACCGCGTTGTGCTTGGCCGAAACCAGCTTGCCCGGCCAATTCATCCCGTGGTCCACGCCGTTCGACCATTCGGCCGCGATCTTCTCGATCAGCGCGTCCGCAGCGTCGAACGCGAAGGTCATCTCCGCGACGTTGTGTTGCACTTCCGGGTGGTAGGCGAAGCTGCGCCCAAGCGCGAGCGATGTGCGCTTGCGGGCCGTCTCCACCGCGATGTCCATCGCGCGCTTCGCGAGGCCGAGGTAGATGCCGCCGAACGTGGGCTCGGCCCAGGCGAAGACGCACAGCACGAACAGGTCGGGCGTGCCGGCGGGCACCTTCCGGGCGATGTACCGGTCCGGCACGAATGCGCCTTC
>CALFYR010000027.1 GCA_937954195.1 uncultured Dehalococcoidia bacterium | reverse complement strand
CACACCATGGTCCGCGGCGCGAGCTTCAAGCCCGTCAACCGCATCGCCTTCTTCGCCGAGCAGACCGGCGACGGTACGGCCCACCGCCTGGGCGATGACAACCACCTCGGCCGCGCCGCCGGCAGCACCATCGTCATCAACGACGACGAAGCCAGCCGCGAGCACTGCCGGGTCAAGTTCGAAGGCGGCCGGTTCGTCCTCTACGACCTGGGCGGCGTGAACGGTACCTACCTGAAGCGCGACGGCCGCAACCGCAAGATCACCACGCCGACGATGCTCCACGACAAAGACGTCATCACCGTTGGCCGCGTGAAGCTCGCCTTCTTCGAGGTGGACCGCTGAACCAACGACAGGGAACCAACCACCAGCATCCAGCGAACGGGCCGCCCATCCGGGCGGCCTTTTCGCGTGATTTGGCGACAGTCAGTCTTCGATTGGGTCGAGTTCGATGCGCACGCGATGCCCGAGTTCACGGGCTATCGCCACGATTGTCTCGATGTGCGGGCTCTGCCGGCCCGATTCGATCGCACTGATGAGGCTTTGTGGCCGGCCGAGCCGTTCGGCGAGTTGCGCCTGGGTCAGGCCCTGTTCTTTTCGCAAGGAAGAGAGCCTGCTGATGACGCCGTAGAGCGCCCGCATCTCCTCGTACCGCTGGATGAGGTCCGGGAACTCGCCGGCGAGCAACTTGCTCAGGCGGGGATCAAGGTCAATTTCGTGGGAATGCTGGTCCGGGCCGCGGTTTCGGTCGGTCGATCCTGGCACGCCTAACCCCCTTCACGCGCAGTCTAGGACATGCCCGTTGACATCGGAAGTTCCAATATCTATATTTCCGATAATTTCCGCAGGCGATACCGAAGGGCAGTGTGGATCATGGTGGAAATGGGCGTCTTCGATCACATCGAACACCTCCCGGGCGTGCCGCTGGAGGACCTCTATCGCAACCGGCTTGCGCAGATGGAAGCGGTGGACCGCGCCGGATTCTTCGCCTACCACCTGGCCGAACACCACACGCCCGCCGTGCACAGCATGGCGCCGTCGCAGAACGTCTTTCTCGCCGCGGCAAGCCAGCGCACCGAGCGGCTTCGTTTCGGGCCCGGCGTCTATGTGCTTCCGCTACACCACCCGCTCCGCCTTATCGAAGAAGTCAGCATGCTCGACAACCTCTCGGGCGGACGAATGGAGATCGGCGTCGGCCGCGGCGGCGTGCTCGAGGCGTACTTCTGGGGCCAGGATTCGGACCAGGAGACGAACGCCGCGCGCTACGACGAGACGTTGGCCGTCATCCAGGCCGGCCTGGCGAACGACGCGCTGACGTTTCACGGCCGCTTCTACGATTTCGACGACGTGCCGATGCGGCTGCGGCCGAAACAGGCCCCTCACCCACCGTTCTGGTACATGCGAAACCCGGAGACCGCCGCACGCTGCGGCATGAACTGCATCGTCGTCGGCTCGCTCGACACGCTTGAAGCGAACGTCCTCCGCTACCGTCGTATCTGGAGCGAGGCGCGGCCTGACGGGGAACCGTCGCTGCAGGGCCGGGAACCCAAGATCGGCCTCGTGGTCCACATCGTGCTCGCATCGACGGTCGAAGAGGCCGTGGACCGGGCCGGCCCCGCCTGGGAACAGTACCGCTGGAACCTCGGTACGCCGCGACGGATTGAAGCCGAACGGCGACGGCTGACCCAGTTCATAGCCGCCGAAGGCACCGGCGGAAACGGGGCCATGCGCGCGCCCGCGCGCCACATGGCGCTGGAAGAACGCCGCGACCTCGATGCCTCGCTCGAGAACCTCACCGAGGAAGAACGCGCCGCCCGCGATCGCCGGCGCCACGTGCCCGGCCCGATTCCCGGAGTCCTCGTCGGCACGCCCGATACCATCACCGAGTACATGGACGAATACATGACCACCGGCGCGAACTACTTTGTGTGCTCGTTCCAGTTCGGCAACCTTTCGCACGAACATGCGATGGAATCGGTGACGCTTTGGGCAAAAGAAGTGATGCCCCGCTATGGGACTGCCGCGGTGGTCGCCTGACCCCATGGAGGCATCACCCGAATCACCCGGAATGAGCAGGCGCGCCGCCGCAATCACGACGGTCACGCTGCTCGTGGTCTGCCAGAGCTTCCAGGGGTTGGTGGTCGGCGGGGTCGCGCTCTTCCTGCCGCGCATCCGCGACGACCTGGACCTGACATTCACGCAAGGCGGCACGCTCTCAGCGGCATCCACGCTGGTCTACGCCTTCATGCAAATCCCGGCCGGATACCTGGCCGATCGGTTCGGACCACGCAGGCTGTTCTTCGTGGGAGCCCTTGGGACCAACGTCTTTGGGCTTACGTTCGGTCTGCTCAGCTCATTCCCGCTGGCCGTTGCGAACCAGGCGTGCCAGGGGTTCTTCCGGTCGCTGTTGTTCGCGCCGGGCCTGGTGCTCATTGCCAGTTGGTTCCCGCCAAACCGGCGAGCGACGGCGATGGGCCTTTACGTGGCCGGCGGGTTCTCCTCGAACATCGTGCTCAACCTCGTCGGTCCTTCGCTGGCGAACGAGTTCGGCTGGCGCATGCCATTCCTCACGTTCTCGCTGATCGGGATCGCGGCAGCCCTGGCATACATCAGGTTCGCGCGGGATGCAGCGCCGAGAACGGCGGGGCACGCCAACGTGCGCGAGGCGCTCGCGCTCTTCCGCTACCCCGTGATGTGGATCCTCGGCGGAATTCAGTACGTCCGCCTGGCGGTCGTCCTGGGGACCGGCTTCTGGCTGCCATCGCTCTTTGTGGAAGAGAAGGGGTTCTCGCTCGCCGGCGCGGGGCTCCTCATCGCGCTCGGCGCGGTGCTCACAGCACCATCCAACTTCTTCGGCGGCTACATTTCGGATCGGCTGCAAAACCCGTATCTCGTCATCAGCGTGTCGCTGGTCATGTTGGCCACCACCACGGCCCTCTTCGTCGTGGTCGATTCGGCCGTATGGCTGGCGCTGACGATGGGAGTGAACGCCGTCTTCCTGCAGCTGTATTTCGGGCCGCTGTTCGCCGTACCGGTTGAACTGCTTGGCGCGGACCGCGCGGGACTCTCCACCGGATTCTCGAACATGTTCGCGAACCTTGGGGGGTTCACCTTCGCCTACACCATTGGGGCGATGAAGGACGTGACCGGCTCGTTCGCGGTCGGGTTCTTCACGCTTTCAGCCGCGTGTCTCGTCGCGCTCATCCTTACGGCTCTGCTCGCGTTCCGGCGTGAGCACTGGGCCGCGAGCTTTCGCCCAGCCCCCAGTCCCGGCGCCCCATGAGCGCCATCAATCGAATCTGAGTCCTCGAGGAGACCCAATGAACGAACGATTGGATGTGGCCTACGGTCAGGGCAGCGGCCACGACCTGAAGCTCGACATCTACGCACCAGACGAGACGTGGAACCTCCGCACCGCAGTGCTGCAGTTCCACGGGGGTGGTTGGCGGCGCGGTGATCGCAAGATGCTCGCACCAATGGCCAGGCTGCTGGCCGCCGAAGGTTTCACCGCGATGCCCGCCCAGTACCGGCTGCTCGATGAGGCGCCATTTCCGGCGGCCGTCCACGATGTGAAAGCGGCGATCCGGTGGGTGCGGGCGAACGCCGCTGACCTTGGCGTGGAGCCTGACCGGATTGTGCTCTGCAGCAACAGCGCGGGAGCGCACCTCTCGCTGCTGGCCGCCGGCACGACCGGCCTTGCCGAATTCGAAGGGGATGGTGGCAACCCGGGCATCGATGCCTCGGTCGCCGCAATCGCCGTGTTCTACCCGCCAACCGCTTTTCGCGTGGGCGATGACAGGGTCAAAGGCACGGTCCCGGCCGATGCGTTGCTCGGCGAAGGAGCGACGGCAGATGCGGCTGCGAAGGCCAGCCCCCTGAACTACGTCTCGCCAGCGTTCCCGCCGACCTTCTTCCTTCACGGCAGCGCCGACCGGGTTGTGCCCACGTACTCATCCGTCGCAATGCACGATGCGCTCCGGGCCGCTGGAGTGGATACCGACCTGCACGTGTTCGCCGGGCAGAACCACGGCTTAGACCACGTGGATGTCTTTAGGGAAGTGGTCGTGAAGGAGATTGCGCTCTTCTTCCGGCGGACGGTATCGCAAAAGGCGGAGATCGCCGCG
>CALFYR010000026.1 GCA_937954195.1 uncultured Dehalococcoidia bacterium | reverse complement strand
CCGGGAATCGGCCGACCACAGCGCGTGCGACATCGCGTACTGGTCGAAGAAGCTGACGAGCGTGCGCATGTCCTGGGAGAGCGTGGTCGGCTCCATGGCGCGCTCGAACGTGCCATCCGAACGGTGGAATCGGACCTGGAAGCGGCCATCACCCGTATAAGAAGGAGCCAGTACCGCCAGCCGTTCACCGTCGGGGGACCACCAGAACGCCATAATCGGCCCCTTCAAGAATCGTCGGGGCTCCGAAGCGGGGGCGTTCGGGTCGAATACGACGATCTCGCTGAATACCCCGGCCTCGTCGCCGGGCGTTATCCCCAGGAGCGTCGGACCAATGGCCGGGTGCGGGGCGAAGGCGAGCCCGCCCGCGTAACTGCGGCCCTGCCTGCGCTCACCGTCGAGCAAGCTCGTCATAACGAGACTGACGCCGGTCGGGCCCGGTTCCCCAAACACTATGCTGCCATCCGCGGTGAACATCGCAGTTCGGAAGCCCGCGGCGTTGTCCGAAATTCGCTGCTCTTGCCAGGTGGCCGTATCCACCACCGTCAGGCTCCCGCCGTGGTGGATCGCGAGCTTCGTGGCATCGGCCGACCAGGTTGTGAAGATGGGTGCACCGCCCATCACCGTGCGCTCACTCGCTTCCCCGGTTTCCCAGACGCGGGAGGCCAGCGCGCGCCCGGCGGGCGAGACATAACTTAAGGAGCGTCCATCTGGCGCCCAAATGGGGTAGTGCGCCAACCGGTCCGCAATCAGCCGGGCCGGAGCCATGGCCGAGCCCGGGATGTCCAGCCTGCCGCCCGAGGCCAGGTCCACCAGTTGCAGGACAGAGCGGCCGCCAGTGCCACCGGGCCGGGTAACCACGGAGGCGGCCAGCTGGTTACCGCCCGGGCGCCATGTCGGCCACCAACCTTCGCCCGTGTACGACTCACTCCACGCTTGGTCGCGTGAGTGTTCGAGTACAGCGATGGCGTTGTTCGTGCGCGATACAGCGAGCCGGTAGTCGGACATGGCCATTGCACCCTTATACCAGAGGAGGTAGGAGCAGGCAGTCCGAACCGGGCGTCGAACTTCGCACTATATCAGTTATGCAGCGCAGCGGGTTGAGGGCGGGTGCCTAGGTGTTTTCCGTCGGCGCCGTCAGGGTTTTCCCTTATGTCCTGCGCTGTAACCGATCCACAACCCAGGTGTCACGGGTCGTGCGTTGTTCTGTCACCTGCACCCTCTGAACAATCGACCCACTTGATCGACAACCAAGGGAGACCGGTTGCGATCGGGGTGCTTGTTCGGGGGAGCAGGAAAAATGCAGTGGCCGTCATCCAGTCCTGAAGCCGGCAACGACGCCGGAACACCTAACCGCCTTTCGCTCGAAGAGCAGCAGGCGCTCGTTATGCAGTACGCACCGCTGGTGCGTCGCGTGGCCCGCAGCCTGCCGCTCGAAATACCGGGCCTGCTCGAGTTCGAAGATGCCGTGGGTTACGGGACCTGTGGCCTGGTCGAAGCGGTCCGGCGCTACGATCCATCTAAAGGCACGAACTTCCACGCCTACGCAGTCCAGCGCATCCGCGGCTCGATGATCGACGCGTTCCGCCGCATGGACCGCCTGAGCCGCACCATGCGCCAGAAGGCCCGTGAAGTGCAGAGGGCACAGAGCGAGCTTGAGTCGAGCCTCGGCCGAACGCCTTCTGACCAGGAAGCCGCCGAACACCTGGGCATGAGCGTCGACCAGTATCGCGACGCGCACTCGAATTCGCGCTGGGTCACCGTGTCGCTCGACCGCATGCTCGAACGCGACGAGGACGGTGATTCGTTCCCGGCCGCCGAGATGCCCACAGCCGACGAGGACATCGACTTCACGAAGTCCTTCGATGAGCGGGAGCTGCACGAAGACCTGGCGCGTTCCGTTATGGCACTGCCTGAGCGCGAGCGCCTGGTGGTGAGCCTCTATTATGTAGAGCGCCTCACGATGAAAGACATTGCGTCCGTCCTCCAGGTCTCGGAAACACGCGTCAGCCAGCTGCATGCCCAGGCAGTCAAGCGTCTGCGCCGAGCACTCCTGCGGGAAGCTGCGTAACGCACCGGAATCGCCACTCGTCGAACCTGGGCCCGGCCATTGTGCCGGGCCTTCACGTTGTCTCAGGGTTCACCGCGGTGCCCCCGAGGGTTACCGGGCCGCCGGATCAGACACTTTTCTGTCACCTCTCGCTCGAAATCACCCTATTAGGGGCCGATCTCCTGCCGAAGATAGTTAGTGAAACCGGTCGCGGCACGCGTCTCTTGAACCAGGCGCGCGTTAGCGACGAACTGGACGTCCCACGGGCCGATGATGGTCCCGCCGGGATTGGGGGATGTTGCAATGGCGGATCGTTACGAAGATGGCTATCGAAGCCAGGTCGCATTTGTTACGCATACCAGGGACTACCGGTCCTCAGAGGTGCTGCCGGCACTCGCACGTCACGGCTTCACCACGACCGAGCGACCCCACGACCGGGAAACCGAACGGCTCATCAGCCAGTTCGATCCGGACCTTGTGGTGCTCGCGATCGATCCTCGTCTGGAAGAAGACGTGGCGCTCGTGCGCCAGATTTCCCGCTCGTGCAAAGCGTCGCTGCTCGTGCTCGCCCCAGGGCCGCACACCCAGGGACTCAGCCTCGCGCTCGAGGCCGGCGCGGACATTTGTCTTCGGGATACCGACGGCGTCGAGTTCCTGAGTGCCCAGCTGGGTGCGCTGTCCCGCCGGAAGGCGCCGGTGCAGGTGGAAGTTCAGGACGATGGTCCGAGCACCATCACTGTGCGTGACCTCGTGCTCGACTTCGACCGCTGCCAGGCCGTGCGCGATGAGGAGACGATTCCGCTCACGCCGACAGAGTTCAAGATCCTCGCCTACCTTGCCCGGAATGCCGGGAAGGTGGTCAGCCCGGTGGAAATCCTGCGGGCTGTCCAGGACTACACGTACTCCGAGCGCGAGGCGCAGGAGATCGTGAAGGTCTACATCCGCCGCATCCGCCGCAAGGTGGAGGCCGACCCTGCAGAGCCGAGCTACATCATCAACGTCCGCGGCTTTGGGTACATGCTGGAGCGGCGCGGCGCCCGGCGCGGCGAAAGTGGCCGCCTGAGCGAGGCCGCCTAACATCTCGTTCTGTACAACGTGAAGAGGCGCCCGGTCAGGTTGGCCGGGCGCTTCTCTTTGCGTTCAGCGGTTTACGCAACGTTACAGGTCTCTCGCAGGGGCTCGCGGAATCGCAAATCTTTACCTTCGCTTCGGCTCAAGCCCGATACGGTGGATGGACGAAATCTACCAAGGAGTGCCTGCCATGCGTGTGCTCGTCGTTGAAGACGAAGAGGCGATCGCAAGCGCGATTGAGCGTGGTCTCATCAAGCAGGGTTATGCGGTCGACATCGCGCACGATGGCGCCGAAGCCCTCGACAAAGCCAGCGTGAACACCTACGACGTGGTGTGCCTGGATCTCAACCTGCCCCGCGTCGATGGTCTTGAGGTGTGCCGCCGCTTGCGAGAGGATCGTTTCGGCGGTGGCATCATTATGTTGACCGCGCGAAGCTCGATTAAGGAGCGCATTGAGGGGCTCGACTACGGCGCCGATGACTACCTGGTCAAGCCGTTCGCGTTTAGCGAGCTCGCCGCCCGCATTCGCGCCGTGACGCGCCGTGAGGGTGGTCTCCGCGAGCCGCTCATCACCACGCGCGGCCTCGAACTGGACCCGAACACCAACCGGGCAAAGCGGGAGGGTACGGAAATTCACCTTACCCCCAAGGAGTTCGCGCTCGTGTACTACCTTGCGCGAAACGAGGGGCGCGCGGTACCACAGG
>CALFYR010000025.1 GCA_937954195.1 uncultured Dehalococcoidia bacterium | reverse complement strand
CAACCGGTAGATGGCGAACGGCACCAGCGCGCTGGCGGCCACCGCGACGACGCGTGGCCAGAACTCTGAACTCACGACCTGGAACAAGAGCGCTGTAATGCCCTGGAACAGCGTTGGGATGTAGCGGTCGTCCGGTTCACCGATCGCGGCCTGCCAGGCCCCCGAGACCGAGTCGAGTTCGATGCCGCCAAGCGGGATGGAGACGAGCCCCGCCACCCGCAGGATGATGAACAACGCCCCTAGCCCAACCCAAAGGAGGGTGCCGAGCCGCACCTCGATCCCGGGTGAAGCCTCCATCGCCGCTCCGCGATCGACGGTCATGAAGTGGGGACGCTCCGTAGTTCCGGAAGCGTGTAGACGCGGTACGTCCCGGATTCGAAAGCGACCTCCAGGAACTGCGAGTAGTCCGGCATCAGGCCCGGATAGTTCCCCATTTCTTCCCGGCCCACGACCAGGTACGTGGCGCCAAACTCGCTCATCACGTCCAGGACGTCGGCCGGGTTCGTTGTCGTGTAGGCACGGTCAACGGCGTCCTGGCGGCGGCCGAACTCGGCGTGATTTTCGGCTGTATCGCCGCGCCACTGGATCTCATGCGAATACCAGCCGATGGGCGTCGGCCGTCCGGTACGGCTGGCGATGCGGCCCCCGCTGCCGTAGTCCGACCCGCCGTCGATCATGGTCACCATCGCGTCCGACCCTCTCTGCCATCGCCTGCCCGTGGCTTCGATCACCACGTCATCGGGCGCCGTGTTTTGTGCAATCCAGCGCACCAGAGCGTATTCGTTCGGGTCGCTCCGGGCGACACCCGCGAGGCCATCGGTGGCGGTCGGGTTCTCGAAACCGTTCGTGCGATTAAACGAAGCGAGCAACGGGTACGTGAGGCCCAGGACGGCCAGCACGAGCACGGGGACACCCGCGGTGCGGATAAGGGGGCGGCGGTGTGCCAGCGCAACGGCCAGGGCCACGCCTCCGCCGAGGGAGAGAAGCAGCCATGCCTGGTAGCTCAGCTTGAAGACCGTGTTCAGCCGGGGTATTCCGTTGAAGAAGACATCGCGAATGAAGAACAGTTCCGCGCCAAAGAGCAGAAGTGCGCCCGTTGCCGCGAGGGCCGCTGCCGGCGCAGCGGCGTGCCGCCTGATGGCCAGGATCACCACGCTGGTTGAGAGCATCCACACGGCCAGGCCGAACAACAGGAGCGTCGCCCAGCCGGCGCCTGTGCGGGCATCAACGCCCGCGGAGAGGTCGCCGCGAGCCTGTGCCAGTGCCAGCCACGCGATAAACGGCACGACCGGGACCCACGCGGCCGCCACCGCTGCGTTCAGCAGCAAGCCGCCTGGCGTGGTGCGGCGCACGTAGAGCACTCCCAACAATCCCGCGAGAAGGATCGGGCCCCACTGCAGGAATGCGTGCGCGGGCGACGTGCCTTCGCCGACGTATGCGTACAGCCCGCCGGCCTGCGAGTTGAAGGTCACCCACCACGGCGAGTAGAGCACAACGGCGGCGAGACCGATGGGCGCCAGGTACGTCCCGCAGCCGAGGAGCGCCGGTCCAACCGACCTTGAGCGCAGATTCCGGGCGAGGACTGCGAGCAGGAGCACGGACGAGAACGTGATCACGTCCCATGCGTTTTGGAACGCCAGCGCGCCAAAGATGGTCGCAAGCAAGAACGGACCGAAGGGCTCGCGCCGGAGCACCCGACAATCGAGCGGACTCCGGCCGCGCCAGGTGGCAGCCGCAAGTCCGACCGCTAACAGCGTGAGCGGCAACGACATGACGTGCGGGTGCAAGTCGCCCAGCATGAAGCTGAAGAACGGGAACTCCGTAATGGTGCCGGGGATGATGCGTGTGCCTTCCCACCAGAACCAGTACTCCGTGGGGTACCACTCACTGGTGCGGGGGTTGGTGGGGCCGGCGTAGCAGTCCTCGGATTGGCCTTGCTCGCAGGGGAGCATCCATTCGACGCCGAACGCTTCGTAAATGCCCCGGTTTGTATGACCGTGGGCGGCCGACCATTCGAAAACGGCAGAGAGCGACCCGACCAGCAGCAGCAGGCCGACGGCGAACCCGCCGGCAGCCATCGCCCAGGTTCGCCGCCGCGAACCGAGGATCCAGCGTGCGAAAGCGAAACCAAGCGAGGCAATGCCAGCCGCCGACGCCGAGAACCTGTAGGCTAGCGACAGGTTGTATCCGGTGGACGAAGGCACCCCTGCGAGCGACGTAAGCACGCCCGACTGGACGTAGCCGAAGTAGTAATAGCTCACCCTCTCGCCCGCCAGCCACGGGTCTTGCGGAGGGTACTCGGGCGAGGCGATCGCGGCGTTCAGGAACAGGAAGTCCATGGGCTGCTCGGTCCCGCCAATTTCGGCGTTATAGGAACGGAACGCCGTGTAGGAAAAGAACGCGAGCGTGAACACCCCCACGGCCACGACCGCTCCCGGCCATGCGCGGTGCCAGCTAACCCACAACCAGCGGTCTCGGCCCGCAACTGCGGCGCCGATAAGCGCGACCAGGGCGAACGCCAGGACGACTCCGCCACGGCCCGGCGGAAGGAGTGTGAGCACGCGCAGGAGGAAGTAGGCGAAGCTCGTCAGAGTGAGGCCGAGAGCGAAGCTGAGCCCCGAACCGGCGTCGGGAAGGCGCCGGAGGGCGGCCGCCCCAACCGGGAAGCCAGCGGCGGCAACCGCCAGGGCGGCAATCCAGAACGCCAGGACGTCCCCCATCAAGCCTCCTAGGCGAGCAGCGAGTCTACAAAGTCCTCAGGATCGAACGGGGCAAGGTCGCCCATCTTCTCGCCCGTGCCGATGAATCTCACCGGGATGCCAAGTTCGTGCGCGATCGCGAAGGCGATGCCGCCCTTCGCCGTCCCGTCGAGCTTGGCGAGGATAATCCCGGTGACACCGACGGCGGCGGCGAAGGTTTTCGCCTGCATGAGCCCGTTCTGGCCCGTCGTCGCATCCAGCACCAGGATAGTCTCGTGGGGAGCATCGGGGTGGGTGCGCTTCACCACGCGGTCGATCTTCTTC
>CALFYR010000024.1 GCA_937954195.1 uncultured Dehalococcoidia bacterium | reverse complement strand
GCTCCTTGTTGGCGGTGACCACGTGCTTGCCGGCGGCCAGCGCCGCACGGATGTAGCCACCGGCCGGTTCTTCGCCGCCAATGACTTCGACCACGATATCGACCGAGGGGTCGTTGACGACATCGTCGACGTTCGTCGTGAGCATGCCCGCGGGCAGGTCGACGGTGCGCGGTTTGCTGATATCGCGGACGGCCGCCTTGCGGACGGTGATGGACGCGCCAACCTGGCGCGCGAAGTAGTCGCTCCGTTCGAGCAGGGCGCGCGCAACGCCGCCGCCTACGACGCCCAGGCCGATCAGGCCAACGCCAATGTCCCGCTTCGCCGGGTCACTCGGCATTCTGTTCTGCCCAGCGGAGGTCGTCGGCGGAGACGTTGCGGGTGATGGTCACCTGGGTGCGCTTTTCGGCGGCCGCTTCTTCCAGGAGGATGGCGCCGAGCTGGTTCTTCTGGGTCTCGGAAGGCGTGGCATCCGGGTCGCGTTCTTCGACGCGGAAGACCCACCAGTTGTTCTGCACCTGGATGGGGCCGATGAGCGTGGTCCCTGCCTCGACGCCGTCGATGGCCTCCTGGATGGATTCCGGGAGGAGCTGCGGCGGTTCGGGGTCGAACAGGCCGTCCTTCTGCCGGGACGTGAGGTCGGTGGATTCGGTCTGGGCGACGGTGCCCATGTCCTCACCGCCTTCGATGCGTTCCTTGATGGCGAGTGCATCTTCTTCGCTGGCGGAGACGACGGCGCGGAGCGTGACCATCTCTGTGGTCTCGCCGAGTTCCGCGATGAGGGCATCGGTGAGCTTATCGGCGTAGACCTGGGATTCGGTCCACTCTCGGTAGTTCTCGTTGCTCATGGCGACGGTTTGGAGCCGCTGGCGGTAGAGCGTATCGAACGAGCTGCCGGCGCCACCTGCCGAAACCCCGAGCTGGGCGGCGATCTCGGTGGTGATCTCCTCGTCCGAGACGGTGATGCCGCGTTCGGCCGCCAGGATGCGGACGAGCGCTTCGTCTTCGAGGATGCGCAGCAGCTGTTGTTCCGCGATCGCCACGCTTGTGCCCGTTTGGGCGACCGTCTGGACGTACGGGTACAGGCGGTCGGCGTAGTACTTGAGCTTGTACTCGTGGTCTTCGCCGACGCGAATGATCACCTTTTCGGGCACGCGGAAGGTCTGGTCGTACCAGCGCCAGCCGATGAGGCCGAGGACGAAGACCAGGAGGACGGCCGCGCCGCCGATAAGGGCGATGCGGAGCGTGCCCTCATCGCGGAGACGGTCGGAGAAGCCACCGGCTTTCGCTGTGGTTTCACGCACCTTCGGGCGGGGGAGTCCGGTGGTTCGATCGCGTCGCGCCATGCTTGTCCTAACTTAGCCGCGGATGGGGAAAACGTTGGTTTCGCGCACGTGGGCGAGGGTGTAGGGCAGGAAGGCGAGGTGGCGAGCGCGCTTGATCGCCGTGCAAACCAGGCGCTGGTGCTTGAGGCACGTGCCCGTCTTGCGTCGCGGTTCGATCTTGCCGCGGTCACTGATGTACATCCGCAGGCGGGAGACGTCCTTGTAGTCGACACCGCTCATCTTTTCGACGCAGAAGCGGCAGACTTTGCGCCGGCTGCCGTAGCGCGGGCGCTGGGGACGTGATGGGCGTTCGCCGCCTTCGGCGGGTGCGGAGCGTTCTTCTGAAGTCATGTTCTTCCTCCCGATGGGGTTGTCCTTCCACTGGGGGAAGGACCGGGGTAGTGAGGGTCGCGCCGCTGGCGCGGGCCCGGGGTGTTATTCGAAGGGCAGGTCGTCGACGTCGACATCGCCGCCGCGGTTGCCACCGCCGCCGCGCGGGCGGCTGTAGGAACCGCCGCCGCTGCCCCATTCATCGCCGCCGCCACCACCACCGCCGGAGCCGCCATCGCCGCGGCTGCCGAGCAGCTGGACGGTCTGGGCGACCACTTCGGTCATGTAGTGCTTCTGGCCCTGGTCATCGTCCCAGCTGCGAGTCTGGAGGCGGCCTTCGATGTAGAGCTGTTTGCCCTTGGTGATGTACTGGGAGACGCGCTCGGCGGTATCGCCCCAGATGAGGATGTTGAACCACTCGGTCTGGTCTTCCCACTCGTTGGTCTGCTGGTTGCGGCGACGGTTGTTGACGGCGAGCGAGAACTTGGCCTGGGGAGTGCCCGAGGCCATGTAGCGCAGCTCGGCGTCTTTGCCGGCGTTTCCGATGAGCATGACTTTGTTCAGACCAGCCATGAGCGCCTCTCCTGTGGTTATTCGGCGGGCTTTTCGGCCTCGCTCTCGGCGGGGGCTTCGGCCTCAGCGGGAGCTTCGGTGGCTTCGGCTACGGGAGCCTCGTCGGCTGCCGGGGCTTCTTCCGCGGGTGCTTCGGCGACGGGTTCGGCCGGGGCTTCGGCGGCAGGTGCGGCCGCTGCCGGAGCTTCAGCCGCGGGCGCCTCGGCGGTGGGGGCCGGTGCCGGCGCGGGGGTTGCAGCCGGGGCCTCGGTTGCGGCCGGCCGCGGTTCGCGGGGCTCGCGTGGCGGCGGCGGAAGCGGGAGCTCATCGGCGCGGACGACCAGGTGGCGGTAGACCCGCTCATCGATGCGCAGTGCCGCTTCGAGCGCGGAGACGTTGGATGGTTCCATCTCGACGCGCGTGACCAGGTAGTCACCATCGATGGCGTGCTTGATGGGGTAGGCCATGCGGCGCCGGCCCCAATGGTCCATCTTGATCAGCTTGCCGCCGCGCGCTTCGACGAGTTGGGTGAGCCGCTGCTCGCTGGCGTCCGGTCCACCGGACTCCTGGACGGAGAGGTCGTAGACCACCGTCAGTTCATATTCCCTCATGAAACCTCAAGCCGGGCGATGGGTTTGTGCTCCCTGCAGGAGAAAGCACCGGGCTCCCGGCACGAACGGAAACCGTACCACGGGGTGTGGTTAGTCTCAATGCGAGTGTCGAGTGTCGAGTGTCGAGTGTCGAGTGCCGAGTGCCGAGTGCCGAGTGCCGAGTTGCGAGTGCCGAGTTGCGAGTTGCGAGTTGCGAGTTGCGAGTTGCGAGTTGCGAGTGGTGACCGACTGTGGGTTGCATCCTATTGCTGACTGCCTTGAGTGCGTAAGCTCCCGGGATGAACGCTTACCATCGCCGATACTGCCGTTCCGCCAAGTGGGCCCACCAGATGGAATCGACCGTCCTTCCGTGGGTTG
>CALFYR010000023.1 GCA_937954195.1 uncultured Dehalococcoidia bacterium | reverse complement strand
GGGACGATGCGCGGGTCGGCGGTGTACACGCCTTCGACGTCTTTGCAGTTTTCGCAGCGGGTTGCGCCCAGCGCAATCGCCAGGGCGACCGCCGTGGTGTCGCTGGCGCCGCGGCCGAGCGTCAGGATCTCCTGGTCTTCCGTGATGCCCCAGTAGCCCGCGACCACCGGTACGCGCCCCGCGGCCAGTTCGGCGCTGACGCGTTCGGCTTCGACGCGCGAAATGCGGCCCTGGTAGTGCCGGCCCTGGGCGATAATGCCCGCCTGCTGGCCCGTGAGGCCGACCGCCTCCTGGCCCAGGTTTTTGAGCGCCATCGCGACGAGCGCGACCGACACCTGCTCGCCGGTCGAAAGCAGCATGTCGAGTTCGCGGGGGTCAGGGTCCGGGGCTACCTGGAGGGCGAGGTCGATAAGATCGTCGGTCGAGTTGCCCATGGCGGAAACCACGACGATGACCTGGTCTCCCTGGTGGATGCGCTTGAGGACGCGGCCGGCCACATGCCGGATCCGGTCTGCATCCGCGACCGAAGTGCCGCCGTATTTCTGGACTACGAGCATTGCTGAAAGCGTACCGCCGCGTGACGTAACGGGTTAGAGGGAGAGCCGCACCGGCCATTGTTAGAGGATCGATAGGCCGCAGCCAGACCATTGATCGGGACGATACGGTGGTTGAGGTACGTTAGATGAAGAAACGCACAGGAGGTATCTCAATGGCTACCGCCACCGCGACGCGCACCGCACTGCCGCTCGCTGATATCAAGAAGGACCGCCGGGACGAAATCGTTGGCGGTTTGAACGCTTCACTCGGGTCCCTGGTCGACCTCGCCCTGAGTTCGAAACAGGCACACTGGAACATCAAGGGCCCGAACTTCCAGGGCCTGCACGCCCTGTTCGATGAAATCGCGGCCGGCGTACGCGATCACTCGGATGAGGTTGCCGAACGCGTCCGGGCTTTGGGCGGGATCTCCCGCGGCACGCTAGAGGACGTGAAGACCGCCACCAGCCTGCCGAAGTTCCCGGCCACCGAGACGAACTGGCAGGAGCTCGCGAAGGTGATGCACGCACGCCTCGTCGCCGTGAGCGAGGAACTCCGCGGCCGCGCCGACGGCATGGAGGATGACCTGGTAACCCAGGACCTGTACATCGGCATCATGGGCGCGCTGGACAAGTGGGCGTGGATGGTCGAGGCGCACCTCGGCTAGCCCGTGCCCTGACGTAACCCTACCTCTCCAGGGCCCCGCCGCCAGGCGGGGCCTTCTTGTGTCCCCGCTACTTCCGGGCCCAGTCGTTCAACGCCTCCTCGAGTTCATCCGCGTGTGTGACCCGGGCGAACACGGTCCCCACGTCCCGTTCGGCGCCCACGCCGCCGGGAGCGAAGAACACCACCTGGATCCCGGCCGCCCGCGCCGCCGCCACACCCCGGGGCGAATCCTCCACGGCGAGGCACCGCTCGGCGGGGACACCGGCCCGATCGATTCCCGCCAGGTAGCTATCGGGGTGCGGCTTGCTCCGCGGGTAATCCTCACGGACCACGTGAAACGCGAAGTGGCGAAGCAGCCCGGAACGCGCATGAATGATTTCGAAGTGCTCCCGGTGTGAGGACGTGACGATGCCCATGCGAAAGCGTGGCGCGAGCCGCCCCAGCAGCTCGCCCATCCCGGCGATGGTGAGTGCTTCGGAGCGCAGGAGTTGGCTGTAGAGCGCATCCCGGCGCGCGAAGAGGGCGCGCAGTTCGTCGCCTTCGAGGCCGGAAAGGGATAACAGGCTGATGCCCTGGCGCAGGTTGATCTCTTCGAAGTCCGCCCAGCTGGCATCGATCCCCAGGTTCGCCAGCTCCCGCCGGTTGGCTTCGAAGAACACCGTCTCGGTGTCCACCAGGACACCTTCGTTGTCCCACAGGATGGCGAGATCCTCGGCCACCTTCCCCACTACGCCGTCCAGTCCGTCGTGATGAGCCGGTAGCCCAGGTCCATGGACTCCCGATCCAGCAGGTCCCGGTACCGTGCGTGCCACGCACCAGACCGGACGTCGGACTCGAGCCGGCCGAGACCGGCGGCAAGCTGCTCGTCATCGATGAGCGAGAAGCCGGAGATCCCTGCCCGCACCACCGGGTCCAGGTAGCGTTCCGGGCGCCGCCAGAACGCCCCCATGAAGCCATCGATGCAGTCGTGCGGGACTTCAACCGGCACGTTGCTCGTGATCGGCCCGGCCAGTTCAGCGAGGCGTTCGAGGGGTACGGCCTTCGCGTAATCCGCCGCCGCCATCTCAGGGAAGTAGTCGCGCATGAGCCAGAACTCGGCGGTCACGTCCCGGTCCCACGTGAAGAAGACGCCCCGCCGCGCCACCCGGCGGAGTTCGGCGATCCCGGCCGCAAGGTCCGGCCAGTGGTGGATGGTGAGAATACAGAGCGCGGCATCCACCGAGGCATCGGGAAGCGGGATGCGTTCCGCGGTGGTAAGCGCCGCCGGGGCAAGGCCGGGTGGCCGCTGCGCGATCATCACCATCGAGGGCTCGACCGCGAGGAGCGTTTGCGGTGGTTCATACGAACCGGCGCCGGCGCCCACGTTCACGACACTGCGGGCATCGCCGATTGCCGCCCAGATCGCGTCTCGAATGCGCGGGTCCGGCTGGCGCGTCCGCGCATACGTCGTGCCGAGGGTGTCGTAGGTGGCCGCCATGGAACGAGCCTACTCCTGACCGTGCCACCGAATCAGGGCCGGACGCCGGGGTCGGCCCGGCAACATTGGCCCCCTCGCCTAGAGGAAGGTGCGTACTGCTTCGAGGAACCCCTTCGGGCGCTCCAGCGGGATGGAATGGCCGGAGCCGGGCACCACCGCGAACCTGCAGTCCGGGATCTCCTGGACCATCCGCTCGGCGACTTCGGGCGCGAGGACGTCGCTGACTTCGCCCCGGATGAGCAACGTTGGGGCCTTGATGGTCTTCAGGCCGGCCCAGGCTGCAGCCGGATCGGGGCGCGGGAGCGTGCGGTCGCCGCGCAGCGCTTTGTCGTAGCGGAACGTCCACCTGCCGTCATCGAGGCGGAGGAGGTTGTGGCGCGTGCGATGGCGCGACTCGTGCGGGTCCGCGTTCGGGTTGGCCGCGATGGCGCGCTCGATCGCCTCCTCCTGGGTGGCGAATATGTCGGCCGCGCGGACGCCGGTCTGGATGCGGGTCGCGCCGGCCGTCGCAATGTCCGGACCGATATCGACGATGATGAGCCGCTCGACCTCCGCGGGGTACTTCGCGGCGTAGTGGTAGGCGTTGCGGCCGCCCATGGAAAGGCCGAGCAGCACGAATCGCTGCAGCCCCAGCGCCCGGCGGAACCGCTCGACATCTTCGACCATCGCATCGGCGGAATAGTCGTCGGCCCACGCCGATTCGCCGTGTCCGCGCTGGTCGAGCGCGATGACGTGGTAGTCCGGCTGCATGGCTTCGGCGAACGAATCCCAGCTGCGGGTGTGGCCGGTGAAGCCGTGGAGGAGCAGGAGTGCCTGTTTGCCGGGGTTCGGCCACTCGCGGTAGTGGAACCTCAGGCCATCGAGGAGGGCATAGTCATCGGCTACTGCGGGCAGGGTCATTGGCTGGCTCCGTGGATGGAAGGGTGTGGCGCCGCACTATACGTGGGGGGCCTCCGGAACGCGGGCGGCAGGCTGCCTAGTACCCCGGTGGCGGCTCGAAGGACCGCCAGCCATCTTCCACCAGCTGCGCGAACCTGATTGGTGTCCGGTCCTCCAGGTACGGGCCGATGGCTTGCAGGCCTAGCGGGAGCCCTTCACGGTTCAGCCCGCCAGGGAACGCCGTTGCCGGCTGCCCCGCGAGGATGGCCAGCGACGGATAGTGGATCGTGTCACCGTAGCGCACTTGCTTGCCATTCACCGTGATTAGCCGTTCGTTGAACGGCAGCTCCGTGTGTTCGAACGCCGGGCCAAGCGCCATCGGCGTCAGGAGCACGTCCAGGTCGCGGAAGAAGTCCCGGTATGCCCAGCGGAAGTTCTCGCGGCGCGAGAGCAGGTCGCTAAATTCGTGGGCCCACATGGTGAGCGCCTCGCCGCGCCAGCGCTCACGCTCCTCCGGGAGGTCCCGCAGCTTGCGGTCCACTTCCATGCGGTCTTCGCGGCTCATGGGCCCGGATGTCCGGAGGGACAGGAGCAGCATGTAGTCCTTCGCGTAGTCGGCGAAGTCGAAGGGGAGCGTGACCCGGCGGACGTTCGCGCCCTGCTGCCCGAGCCACGTGCCGAGTTCTTCGAGTCGCTCGGCCATCTCGGCATCGACTTCGACACCCGGGAGGGGTTCGAGGATGCCAACGCGGTAGTCGGCGAGCCTTTCCGCCCGCGGGGCCGGCAGCTCGACGCGCCAGGCGACATCTTCCAGTGGTTCGGGCCCGGCGATGACCTGGAGGGCGATGTCGAGGTCGTAGGCGCTCCGGGCCATGGGCCCCTGCACGCCCATCAACGCGGCGACGTTCGGGCGTTCGGCGCCGGGAAACGAACCGACCCGCGGCACAAGTGTCTCGGTGGGGCGGTGGCCGTAGACACCGCAGAACGCCGCCGGGATGCGAACCGAGCCGCCAATGTCGCTGCCAAATTCGAGCGGCGTCAGCCCTGCGGCGAGCGCCGCGGACCCACCGCCGGTGCTGCCGCCGGGTGAGCGTGTCGCATCCCATGGGTTGTCCGTTCGTCCGTACACGGGGCTGTTCGCCTGCCAGTCACCGAGTGCGACCGGGATATTGGTCTGGCCGAGCAGCGCCGCACCCGCGGCCAGGGCGCGAGCGCCGACCGGGCCATCTTCGTTCGCGGGCACACCTTTCAGGTGTTCGAACCCGGCGGTTTGCGGCAGCCCCGCGATGGCGTTGGATTCTTTCATGGTGATGGGGAGGCCGAGGAGTGGCGCGTCTTCGCCGCTGGCCCGGCGTTGGTCGGCCTCCTTCGCCTCAGCGCGGGCACGATCGAAGGTGGTGTTGATGATGGCGTTGATCGGTCCGTTGAGCCGCTCGATACGCTCGATGTGCATTTCGACGAGTTCAGCCGAACTCACGTGGCCCTGGCGCATCGCCTCGAGCATGTCAGTCGCACTGGCAAACGGACTGATGGAAACGGGTGTTGTCATCTCGTCACCTCCCTGGAGGCGGGAAGTCTAGCACCCGCCCACCGGGTGGCTCATCCGATCGGGCGGCGTTAGTCTGTGGTTGACGGAAACATTAGGCGACCCTAATGTTACTCCATCGAGCGTATTTCCCGTGAGGATTCGTAAACCCGTATGAAGTTGCTCCGCTACTTTTTGCTCGCGGCGCTGGTCGCGCTGCCCCTGCTTGCCATCGCCTGTGGCGACGATGACGACGATTCGAGCGACGGCGAAACTCCCGAGGCGACCGCCACCACGGGGGGCGATACTTCTCCCACCGCCCAGGCGAGTGCCGAACCGACGGATGAGCCCGAGCTTTCGGGCGAGCTCATCGTCTATTCTGGCCGCTCGGAAGAGCTGATCGGGCCCATCCTCGAACAGTTCGAGGAAGCCACCGGCGTCGATGTGCGCGTTCGCTACGGCAGCACGCCCGCCATGGCGGCCGCCATCCTTGAAGAAGGCGAAAACAGCCCCGCCGATGTCTACATCGGGCAGGATGCCGGCTCCGTCGGCCAGCTCTCAGTCGCGGGCGTGTTCGAAGCACTCCCGGCCGACCTGCTCGCAACGGTGCCCGCGCAATTCAGCTCCGAAGACGGCGACTGGGTCGGTATCTCCGGCCGCGTGCGCATCGTCGCCTACAACAAGGAAGCCCACACGGAGGATTCGCTCCCGGATTCGATTTTCGACTACACGGACCCCGCCTGGAACGGGAAGATCGGCTGGGCCCCGACCAACGCTTCCTTCCAGTCGTTCGTGACCGCCATGCGCGTGGTCCACGGCGAGGACGAGACGCGCGAGTGGCTCGAAGGCATCGTCGCGAACGGCGCGATGGTGTACTCCGGCAACAACCAGGTGCTCGATGCGGTTGCCTCCGGCGAGGTTGAGGTCGGCTTCATCAACCACTACTACCTCGGGCCGCGGATCGAAGAGCAGGGCGATAGCTTCGGCGCCGCCGCCTACTACTTCACCAATGGCGATATCGGCGGGCTGATGAACGTCGCCGGCGCGGGCGTGCTGAAGAGCGCCCCGAACAAGGCGGCCGCCATCGCTCTCATCGAATTCCTGCTGAGCGAAGAGGCGCAGGTGTACTTCGCGGAGGAAACGTTCGAGTACCCGCTGCTCCCCGGCGTCCCGCCTCCCGCCGACTACATCGCCCCGCTCGATTCGCTGAACGTCATCGAGGTCGACCTGAGCCTGCTCGGCGATGTCGAAGCGACGGTCGCAATGCTGCAGGAAACGGGCGCGCTGCCCTAGGAGCCCATGACCGTACGACCCGTCTCACTGCGGGGGTACCCAACACCGACCGCGATCATCGCCGGCCTGCTGGCCGCGGTGGTCGCGGCCGCTGTCTTGTTGCCCGCCATCTACCTGGTGGTGCGCGTCTCGGATGATTGGGGCGTCGCCTGGGAGACCGTCCGCGCGTCCCGCACGATCACCTCGGCGAAGGATACGGTGTGGTTCGCCGTGGTCGTGGCGGTCAGCACCTGCGCGATCGCCGTACCCGCGGCGTGGCTCACCAGCCGGACGGACCTGCCGCTGGCCAGGCTCTGGTTCGTGCTGCTCTCGCTGCCGCTGGCCATCCCGTCGTACGTCTCGGCGCTGACCATCGTGCTTTTCCTGGGGCCACGGGGCACGCTCCAGGGCTGGCTCGAACCGTTCGGCGTCGACCGGCTCCCATCGATCTACGGGTTCTGGGGGGCGTGGCTCGCGCTGGTGTTCTTCAGCTACCCCTACGTGTTGCTGCCGGTCCGCGCGGCCATGCTCACGCTCGACCGTTCGCTGGAGGAAGCTTCCCGCAGCCTGGGCAAATCGGCGCTGACCACGTTCTTCCGCGTGGTGCTGCCTCAGTTGCGGCCGGCCCTTGTCGCGGGAGCGATGATCGTCGCCCTCTACACCCT
>CALFYR010000022.1 GCA_937954195.1 uncultured Dehalococcoidia bacterium | reverse complement strand
CCGAGTCATGGCCGCTACGGCCGCATCGACTGCCGTCTGGAAACTCTGCATCGCCTGGGCTTGGCCGCGAAGCTGCTTCAGCATCGCCGCGGCAATCGTTTGGGACTCCCGAGCCAGGGCCGTGGACGGAACGATCCGGTTGGGGATGTAGCGGAAGGTAATCATCCGGAGGAACTGCCCGGCAGGATCAGAAAGCGTCTCGTCCCAGTCCTCGTCGGCTTTTCTCGCGGAAATGACTACGGCACCGCCTAGCTCCCATTCTTTTCGGACGACGAAGTTTCGTCCGAGCTTGCCAACCTCGGCCTTGACTTTTGGATTGTAGTTAAATGCCGGTATGTCGAATTCGACTTCAAGCGTGATCCTTCGCTTCTTCTTTCGCTTGGGCCGGTAGAAAAAATCGTGGGCCTGGAGCTGGGTCCCGGGCTCCGGAGACTCTGTGAAGAAGAGGCACAACGCGCGAAGGATGTTGGACTTGCCAGTGTTGTTTGCGCCGACGAACGAGTTCAGTCCATCCAGCGACTCAACCTTTAACGATTCGATCGATCTGAACCCGTCAATGCGTAAGCTCTTGATAATCCGCACGCCGGCATTCTAATCCAATCACGGTATGTTGATCGATCGTCGATCTGGATTCCTCCCCCTGCTCTGCCGCCTTCGGCTCTGGCCGCCCCGCTGCCATTTGAACAGCCCCGGCGCCTCTTCCGGCCGCGCCGGAGGGAGGCACGACTGACCTCGGCACTCGGACCTCGGACCTCGGGCCTCAATTCCCCCCGATGAAGAACTGGACGAGGACCTCGGTCGCGTCCATGGCCTGGCTGGGGACGCCCTGGTTGGGGAGGCGGATGCGCGGTGGTTCGGAGCCGGGCCACGGGTGGTCGGCGCCCTTCAGAACGATGAGAGTGGCGGAGGCGCCGCCTTCGCATTCGGGCCAGAAGCTCACCGTGGCGGTTTCGCCGTCGGTGACCTCGGGCGGGCCGGGGCAGGCGAAGGCTTCGACCCAGAGGTCGAACGATTCGGCCTGGGAGGTGAAGGGCACGCCGGAGACGGAGCGGGGGCCTTCGCCGCCTTCGAGCGGGTGGTTCTGGTCGGCGTCGCCGTGGATGGAGAGGAGGAAGACGGGGGCGCCGCCGGCGCATTCGCCGGTTTCGAGCGAGCCGGCGACGGAGCCGATGGCGCGGACGAGCTCGGGGCGTTCGCAGGCGAAGCGGAAGGCCATGATGCCGCCGTTGGAGTGGCCGGCCATGAAGGTCCGCGCGGGGTCGAGCGGGAGGGTGGCCCGGAGGCTCTCGATGAGGGCGGCGAGGAAGCCGACGTCGTCGACGTTTTCGCGGGCAGCGGCGCCACAGCAGCCGCCGCCGTTCCAGGTGCGGTTCACGCCATCGGGGAAGACGGCGACGAAGCCCTCGCGTTCGGCGGCGGCTTCGAATTCGGAGTTGCGGGCGAATTGTTCGCCGCTGCCAAACCCGCCGTGCAGCCCGACGACGAGGGGCCAGCCGCGGCCGGGGATTTCGCCGGAGGGGACGAAGAGGCGGTAGGTGCGCGTCCGTCCGTCGTGGTCGAGGGTCCCGGTGGAGACGCCGCGTGCGGGGTCGGTGGTGGGCACGGCGGTGGGGCTGGTGGCGGGGGTGGCGGCGGCGGTGGGGGTTGACGGTTGGGAGGTGGTAGGGGTTGGGGTGGGGTCATCGGCGCGGCGGCCGCAGCCCACAGCGAGGAGCGAAAGGAGGAGTGCGATGAGGATGAGGGGTTTCATGGGGGCAGTGTGGGGGGAGGTTGTGGCGAAAGTGTGGCCTCACCCCCCCGGCCCCCTCTCCATGTTCATGGAGAGGGGGAGAGAGCGGCACCAGAAGCTCTGGGGTGGGGAGAGAGGACGGAACGGTCCAACCGGGGCAACGGTGTGGGAGCGGGAAGACCCTCACCCCCGCCCTCTCCCACCTTTCGGCGGGAGAGGGAGCAAGGGGTCGGGGATTAAGCGGTGGCTTTGGCTTCGCCTTCGACGACGGATTCGCCGTTCTGGTTGACCGTGACGACTTTGATGGTGGCGACGCCGTCGGTCACGTCGGTGACTTCGAGCTTTGCGGTGAGGGTATCGCCGGGCCAGACCTGCTTGGTGAAGCGGACGCCGTACTTCTTGAGTGCGGTGACGCCGAGCCAATCGGTGAGGGCGCGGCCGGTGAGTCCCATAGAGAGCATGCCGTGGGCGAAGACGCTGGGGTAGCCGGCCATTTTCTGGGCGGCGCCTTCGTCGTGGTGGAGGGGGTTGAAATCGCCGCTGGCGCCCGCGTATTTGACGATGTGGGTGCGGTTGACGTTTTCGATGACGACCTGTTCGTGCTTATCGCCGACTTTGAGTGCCATTGTTCGAACTCCCTACTGGTCCACGGCGCGTTCGGTCTGGACGCCGACGCTGGTGGCGGTGACGCAGAGGACGCCATCCTGGTTGCGGTATTCGGTGACGCTCTCGGAGAACATGAGCTTGCCGCCGCGACGGCCTTCTTTTTCCCAGCGGTTGCCGGGGCGGGTGGTGACGGTGAGGGTATCGCCGACGTGGATGGGGTGGTGGTACTCGTAGTGTTGTTCGGCGTGGAGGCCTCGGCCGAGGCCGCCGCCACCACCGCCGCCGCCGCCGCCTTCAGCGCGCGGGGCCGGCGGGTCTTTTCGGGGGCGGGTGAGGTCGAGCCCGTAATTGGGCTGCCAGTGGGCGCTGCACTGGACGAAGGTGGGTGGGACGACGATGCCGCCGACGGCTTTGGTGGCGGGGTCATCGGGCTCGGAGAATTCGGGCCGGATATCGAGGAGTGAGCGAGCGAAGAGCATGACCTGGGTGCGGTCGACCGGGAATTCGAATCCCTCGTCTGCCATGTGAGTCTCCTGATGCAACGGTATTGCGGGCTGGATGGTACGGAGGCGTGATGAGGGCGGCAACAGGGGCGGGTGACGGCTAGTGGCGGGAGCTGGAGCCAGGAAGGGGAGGGACCGTGGAACGGTAGTTCGCCTGCTCGATATCAGGCTCGATGTAGATGACGCGGGCGATGGGGAGGGCGTTCCGGACGCGGGATTCGGCGTCGTTTATCTGGGCGACGATGGCTTCGGCGCTGGAGGAATCGGGGACAGCGATTTTGGCGGCGACAAGGACCTCTTCGGGGCCGAGGTGGAGGGTCTTCATGTGGATGATGCGGCACTGGCCATCGCCTTCGAGGGCGGCGCGGATGGTGGCGACGTTTTCGCGTGTGGCGGATTCGCCGAGGAGGAGGGACTTGGTTTCGGCGGCGAGGATAGCGGCAATGATGACGAGCAGGACGCCGATCGCGGCTGTGCCGGCCGCGTCCCAGCGGCCGTCATCGGTGAGCAGGGTGAGGCCGACGCCGATGAGAGCGAGGATGAGACCGACCAGGGCTCCCAGGTCTTCGAGGAGGATCACGGGGAGTTCGGGGGACTTGGCTGTCCGTACGAAGCGGACCCAGGATTGGCGACGTTTGAGCGGCATGGACTCGTGGATGGCAACCCAGAAGGAGCGGGTTTCGAGGGAGATCGCGCCGACGAGCACGGCGAGCGGCACCCACCACCAGCGGCCTTCGATGGGGTGGGGGTCGTGCCACTTGTGGTAGGCCTCGTAGAGGGCGAACAGGCCGCCGACGGAGAAGAGGACGATGGCGACGATGAACGCGTAGATGTAGCGATTGCGTCCGTAGCCGAAGGGGTGCTCTTCGCTGGCCTGGCGGGCGGCGGCGCGGCCACCG
>CALFYR010000021.1 GCA_937954195.1 uncultured Dehalococcoidia bacterium | reverse complement strand
CAATCGTCCCGACGTTTACGTGCGGCTTCGTCCTCTCAAATTTCGCCTTCGCCATGCTGGGGTGCCCTCCGGGCTGCTTTCTGTGATTTTGAGGCGGGCCCTTCCCGCCGGTTTAGTTCTGGAGCCCTCATCCAGATTTGAACTGGAGACCTCGTTCTTACCAAGAACGCGCTCTGCCGACTGAGCTATGAGGGCGTGAACACAATGCTGGCCGTCTCGTCGCTGGCTCGCTGCCTTCTTCTGCCGTCCTTACGGCCGCTCGGTGGGCATCGGCTGCCCGGCGTTCGAGCCAGTGACGTCGCCGTCATTGGCGTGGCTGCGTGGTGGAGAGAGCAGGATTCGAACCTACGAAGCGCGTAGCGCGGCAGATTTACAGTCTGCTGCCATTAACCACTCGGCCATCTCTCCACGTATCGCGCCGGCGAACCGGCACGGTTCTTCTGTTGGAGCCCGAGAGCGGATTCGAACCGCTAACCGTCCGATTACAAATCGGATGCGCTGCCGTTGCGCCACCCGGGCGGAACTCCCGGGAACCCACCTGCGGATCCCAACACAAAAACGATCCGCCGCAGCGGATCAAGCTCTAAGTATGGAACTCATCCTGTCCAAAGGCAAGAACGCCGCCGCCCCTATCGACGCCGGCGTTCTCCACTATCTTCCTTCCGTTCCTACCCGCAGCAATCCGGGCCGCAACACGCCCCCGCCGAAGGCTTCACCGCCACCACAGCCGCCGAGGCGATGCCCTTGCCCCCCTCGTACGGGCTCGTCGTCGAACTCACCTGCTCGAACCCCGCCCGCCGGATATGTTCGAGATACGCATCCTCCTCCAGCGCCCCCGCGATGCAGCCCGCCCACTGCTCCATATCCTCCTTGATCGCCTCCGGCACGGGCTCCGTCCACACAATGTCCGAAACCTGCAGACGCCCGCCGGGCTTGAGCACCCGGAACGCTTCCGCGAACACCTGGTCCTTATCCGGCGAGAGGTTGATCACGCAGTTCGAAATGATCACGTCTACCGTCCCGTCCGCTATCGGCAGGTGCTCAATCTCTCCCAGCCTAAACTCCACGTTCGTCGCGCCCACCTTCGCCTGGTTCTTCCGCGCCAGGGAGATCATCTCCGGCGTCATGTCCACGCCGTACACCTTTCCGGTCTCGCCCACCATCTTCGCCGCCAGGAAGCAGTCAATTCCGCCGCCGGAACCCAGGTCTAGCACCACCTGCCCGAGCTCCAGCGCCGCGATAGCCGTCGGGTTGCCGCACCCGAACGCCACGTCCGTCACCGTCGCAGGCAGGTCGTCGACGTTCGCTTCCTGGTAAAGCGCAGCCACCCGCAATACCTGCGCCTCATCCACGCTCTCGGTCTCGCAACACGAACTACCACTGTCCGACGGGGCGCAACAGCTCGCATCACCGTTCGCCGGGACCAGCTCAATCAGGTCATCGCGCTCGAGCACGCCGCGCACGCGGTTCCCGTAGGACTTCGAAACTTCGCTCCGGATTTCGTCAGGGGTTCGAGTCGCCATTCCAAGAGGCTCCTTATCGAAAAATTACGATGACATCGTAGTTTTGCGATGGCGAGCCGTCAAGCACTCTCCACCGCACTCCGCGCATCCGCCAGCGATTCCTTCAACACGTCCACCAGCAGGTCGACATCCTCGCCGTTGATGGTGAACGGCGGCCCGAGGAGCAGCGCGTCTTGTACCGGGCCGGTGCCTGCCGTGTAGAAGAACACGCCCCGCCGTATCCCCGCGGCCGAAACCTTCGCGGCGAACCGCGCTTCCGCCGGGTACGGCTCGCCAGTTGCCTTATCCTTCACGAGTTCGATCCCGAGCATGAGACCCTTGCCTCGCACCTGCCCGATGCTGGCGTCGCCAGAGATGTCCTCCAGCCGGTTCCGCAGCAGGTTCCCCATCCGTTCCGCTCGCTCCACGAGCGCCTCCCGCTCCATGATCTCCAGCACCTTGTCGGCCACGGCGCACGAAGCCGGATGGGCCGAGAACGTGTAGAACATCAGGTCCTGCCGCGCCTCGACCATGGGCGCGATCACAGCGTCCGTCGCGTACAGCCCGCCGATAGGCGCGTAGCCGCCCGCCAGCCCCTTTCCGCCAACCAGGATGTCGGGTTCGACCCCATAGTGCTCCACTGCGAAGCGCTTGCCCGTCCGCCCGAACCCGGTCATCACCTCATCGGCGATGAGCAGCACGTCGTACTTCGTGCAGATTTCCCGGGCGCGCTGCCAGAAATCGTCAACGGGAAGGAGCGCTCCGCCCGCCGAACCGACGATCGGCTCGCAAATGAACGCGGCGACCGTTTCCGGTCCCTCCTCGTTAATCACCCGCTCCAGCGCATCGGCCGGGTGCTCCTGGGCGGTGAACGCTTCCCGCAGGTAGTGGAACGGCGCAGGCGTCTTCGGGAACGGGATCAGCATCGGTTCGAACGCGGCCCGCCTCGGCGCGTGATTCGCCACCGAAAGCGCCCCGAGGCTGACCCCGTGATACGAAAGGTCCGTGCCGATGACCTTCCACTTTCCCGTCCGTCCCGCGCTCACATGATGTTGCCTTGCCAGCCGGAGCGCCGCCTCGACCGATTCGGAACCCCCGCTCGTAAATGTCACCCGCTTCAGCGAAGGTGGTAGCCAGCTTGTCGTCAGCCGTTCCACCAGCCGCATCCGCTCCTCGGTAGCGAAGGGCGGCACCACGTAGGTGCAATTCTGGAGCGCCTGCGCGGCCACCTCCGCCACTTCCGCCCGTCCATGCCCGATGTTCGCCACAATCGCGCCGCCCGCCGCATCCAGGATCCGTCGGCCATCCGGCGTAATCAGATAGGCGCCCTCCGCCCGTTCAATGGAAAGAGGCGTCGAATGCGGCACAAAGGCGGCGGCGGTTGCACGGTCAAAAGCGGCGCTGGTACTCATGCGCGAAGCATACGCCTCCCATCAACTCCCGGCGGCCCCCACCCCACCAAATCCTGGGCCCGTGCGAAAGCAAGGGCTCGCCCGTCGAATACCTAACAAGCGGGCCAATCACCTCTGTCCGTCACCTTCCACCTGACTAGGCCACCACCACACCGTTCGCACAACAAGAACCTCCCCTTCTCCCGTAGCGGGAGAAGGGG
>CALFYR010000020.1 GCA_937954195.1 uncultured Dehalococcoidia bacterium | reverse complement strand
TGGTCGATAATCTGCACGCTGATTTCGGCGAGCCGGTGCACGTTCGCCTCGCGGGCGCGGAAGTCGCCGCCCTTGATGGTGTCGTAGAACAGCCGGTGCACGCTATCGCCGTCGTTCTTGTAGTTCTTGGCGGCGTTGATGCCGCCCTGCGCCGCAATCGAGTGGGCCCTGCGCGGCGAATCCTGGAAGCAGAAGACTTTGACGTTGTAGCCCATCTCGCCAAGCGTGGCCGCGGCCGCCCCGCCCGCAAGGCCTGTGCCCACGACGAGAATTTCGAACTTGCGCCGGTTCTGCGGAGCCACGAGCTTCGTTTCGAATTTCGTGTTGCTCCACTTCTCAGCGAGTGGTCCTGGGGGGATCCTGGAATCGAGTGTCATGGCTGCCCTCCTATTCCACGAGGCCGGTCATGACGGCGACCGGGAACGACACGTTGCCGATAACGATGATGGCCGCGAAGCCGATAGCGAAGCCGCGGCGCCAGTGGTTGAAACGCGGGTTCGCCCAGCCCAGCGACTGGAACAGGCTCCAGGCGCCGTGATAGATGTGCAGGCCAAGAAGCAGGTTCGCGATGATGTAGACGATCGCGACAGGCTCGCGCGAGAAGCTCGCGACCAGGTTTTCGTACGGCTGCCCGCGCGTGAAGTCCGCGCCGCCAACGCCCCAGGTCAGGTCCATCAGGTGGTAGATGAGGAAGAACCCAACAATAACGCCGCTCCAGCGCATCGTCCGGGCGGCGTAGTTGGCGGCGATGTAGTCGCGGCCCCCTTTGTAGCCTTCGGCTCGCGACTGGCGGTTCATGATGGTGAGCGTGGCGGCCGCATGGATGTGCAGCGCGAACGCGAGGATGAGGCCACTCCTCAAAATCCACAGGAAGCCTGAGTGCGGGAGAATCGGGTACCCGATTTCTCGCAAATACTCACCGTAGTGGTTCATCTTGTCGGAGCCTTCGTACAGGTGAAGGTTCCCGAGCATGTGCGTCAGCACGAAGCCCAGCAGCAAGATGCCGGTGACGGCCATGACCGCCTTCTTGCCGATCGCCGACCCATAGAAATCGAGAAGCCAGAACCTGGGCCGCTGGCGGCGCTGGCGCAGCGGTTTCGGACCGCGCGCGGACGAGCCTGTGATCATGCCCACCCTCCTTGGACTATCACAAAATCGGCCGGCGTTGTTCCCGCCGGACCGACGTGCAGGAGCGCGGTTCGGAGTTACTTCCTGAGCGGCCGCTGTGGGCCGGTCCGCTGTCCCATCGCGAATCCTAGTCTTCGGTCAGGCGGCCAGCAATGCGCAGTCATACATCCCAGCTATAGAACGTTGCAGTACCTATTGATTTGTTGATTCGACCAATCGCGCCCAGCGAAGGATCCCGATGACCGACTTGGCGTCGCATACCTCGCCGCTTTCGATTGCAGCCAGCGCCTCGGCAAGCGTCCGTTCCTCGATCTCGATGTCCTCATCCTCATCGCCGTCGAGGCGGGATTCTGTCAGCTCGGTGCAGAGGAACAGGTGGATGTACTCCGTGGTATACCCGGGTGCGACGTAGAAGCCGCCAAGCGGCTCAATCTTGCCGGGGTGCATGCCGACCTCTTCCTGGAGCTCCCGCGCCACCGCGGCGATCGGCTCCTCGCCCTTTTCGAGCGTCCCTGCGGGCAATTCGAGCAGCCGCCGTCCCGCCGCGTGACGGTACTGCGTCACCAGCAGCAGCCTGCCATCAGCGGTGACCGGCACCATCGCCACGGCCCCGGGATGGCGAAGCGTCTCGCGGTGAGCGACGACCCCACCGTCCATCTCGATCCGGTCCAGCTCAACGTTGAACAGGCGGCCCTCGTAGACGGTTTCGGAGGAAAGCAATCGCGGGTTGGGCATGGCTCGATTGTCGATGCCCGAACCCGCGACTGTCGAACCCCCTAGATCCGCCGCCCGAGCGCGACCAGCCCCGGGATTGTGTCTCCGAGGTCCGTGAAATGCGGGATCTCCCGGAACCCATGCGCCAGGTACATCCGGTGAGCGGTCGCCATCACGGTGGGCTCGGTTTCGAGCCAGAGCTGGCGCGCACCCAGCGTCCGGGCCGCGCTGATGGCCGTCTCCAGCATTCGCGGTGCGATCCCATGGCCGCGCGCCGAGGGCGTCACCCAGACGCGTTTCAGCTCCGCTGTGTCATCGTCCATCAGGTGGATGCCGGCCGTCCCGGCGGGCTGCCCGTGGAGGTATCCAACGAGAAACAGCCCTTTCGGGAAGGCGTAGAACTCCGGCATCGCCGCGAACTCCTCGGCCGCCGATTCCTGGGCTTCGTTCACATCAACGCAGAGCGTCTCGGCCAGCCACGTCACGAGTTCGCGAGCGAGCCCGCGCGCCGCTTGCCATTCGGCCGGCTGCCACGCCGGGACCACCCGAACACACGCGCAACCGCCGGCGTTTACAGCCGGTGCGAAATCACTGGTCCGTCTCACCGGACTCCCTCCCTTCAATGTGGCGGGCAATCCGCCGTTCCATTTCGTCGAATACGTAGGCGACGGTTCGGTCGAGCCGCTCGCGGTCGCCCGTCGCGAGCACATCGATGAGCAACCCGCGCACCGTCGCGATGGCCAGCCCCACCTCCTCCCGGGCGAACCCTGGCTCACACCCCACTTCGATCAGCCGCGGGCAGAACAGGTCCATCGACTCTTCGACGATGGCCGGGACAACGCCCTCCGTGCCCGGCTTGCCCTGGAGTGCGAGGCCAATCACTTCGAAGAAGAGCCGGGTATACGGCTCGAATTCGTGCGAGGAGGCCCACTGCCAGTAGCGGCGCATGACCTCCGGGAGGAGATGCGCCGCAGACCACTGCCTGAGGCGCTCGAACTGCGTCTCCCGCGAGCGCTTCAAGGCCTCGACGAGCATCTGCTCCTTGCTACCGAAGTGATAGATCAGCATCCGCGGGCTCGTACCAAGCGCGTCAGCAAGGGGTCGCAGGGAAAGGTCGGCAACCCCGTTCGTGCGGATGTATCCGAGGAGCCCGGCAAGGAGCTCTTCTCTGCGCGTTTCCTGTTCGACCAGGTGCATCGGCACTGCGGCCCTCCGTGTAACGGTCGTTACGTGTAACGAGTGTTACATGAAACAAGCGGGCGATCTGTGAAGT
>CALFYR010000019.1 GCA_937954195.1 uncultured Dehalococcoidia bacterium | reverse complement strand
TGGGCCCGAATGTTCTCGATCGTCTCGTCGATGAAGTTACCGGCGGTCCAGGTGCCTTCGCAGCCGCACACGCCCTGGACGAAGTTCTTCAGGATGTCTTTTCCGCGCGGCGTATGGACCACTTCGGGATGGAATTGCAGGCCGTAGTAGCCACGCTCCAGGTCGGCCATCACGGCCAGTGGCGAGTTGCCTGAGCTTGCGTACGACGTGAACCCGGGCGGGACGGCGTCCAGCCGGTCGCCGTGGCTCATCCACACCTCGAAGTCGGCTGGCAGGCCGTCGAGAAGGGGGGCCGCCTGGTCGCGGTGGACCATCGCCGGGCCGTACTCACGCTCAGTCCCGGGGCCAACTTTTCCGCCGAGCTGGTGGGCCATCAGCTGCATCCCGTAGCAGATGCCCAGGACGGGCAGCCCGGACTCCCAGACCCACTCCGGGGCGATTGGCGCGTCCGTTTCGTAGACGCTGTTGGGACCGCCGGAGAGGATGATCCCGCGCACGTCCATCCCGTCGAGGCGCTCTTTCGGCGTGTCGTGTGGAAGGAGTTCGCAGTAGGTGTTGAGCTCGCGGACGCGCCGCGCAATCAGCATCGAAAATTGTGACCCGAAGTCCAGCACCACGATGGACTCGTGGCCTTTTGCGGGGTTGGCGGCGGCGTTCTTTTGTGCTTCGGAGAGGGTGTCGATCATCGAAGGCGCGGTACCCATAGCGAAGACTAGCAGCAATTGTATAGTTTGGTCTACGAATTCAGCCCGGAGCAGCCCGCCCCAGTGCCCGAACCATCTCTCGTCCAACGTGCCGCGCAGGTCCTGCGCGATGGCGACCTCATCCTCCTTCCGACCGACACCGTCTATGGAGTAGCGGCCGATGTGCGCGACGACGAGGCGGTAGAGGCCATCTATCGCGCAAAGCGGCGGGACCCTTCGCAACCGCTCCAGCTGCTTTTCGGGCGCGACAGTGCGCTCATTTCGCGCTACGCGAAGGTCACGCCGGCGGCGCAGCACCTGATCGACGCGCTCGGTCCGGGTGGGTGGACGATCATCGTGCCTGTTGCGGAAGGCTTCTCCAGTCGCGCACTCGCAGGGGGCGGAACGGTTGGGATCCGCGTGGTACCGGTCGAGCTCGTTCTCGACATCGTCGACGCGCTCGGCGCGCCGCTCGCGGCTACCAGCGCGAACGTTTCCGAGGGCCCCAGCCCCACGACGTGCGACCAGGCGAAGGAACAACTCGGTGCGTTCTGCGCCATGGCCATCGACGGTGGCCCAACCGATGCTGGGATCGATTCGACTGTGATCGACATGGCCTCCGAGCCTCCGCAAATCCTCCGCGAAGGCGCGATAGACCGCGCAACCATCGCCCGTATACTGAAATTGCCCGAGATCCACGTCGTCAGGAGTGTGCGCCAGTGAGACTCGCTTTCGGGGCCGACCACGCCGGCTACGAACTCAAAGACCACCTCGTTTCCGTCGCTCGCGAATGGGGGCACGAAGTCTCGGACCTCGGAACCAACGGCCCGGACTCGGTCGACTACCCGGACTTCGCCAGGGCGGTCGCGGAGCGCGTTGTCGCCGGCCAGGCCGACCTTGGGGTCATCCTCTGCAGCAACGGCGTCGGCATCAGTATCTCCGCGAATAAGGTCCCCGGTATCCGCTGCGCGCTCTGCCACACCGGCTGGGGCGCGGCCCGCGCACGCCAGCACGCCAACGCGAACATGCTCGCCCTCGGCGCGTGGGAGATTGGCCGCGGCGTGGCCGAAGAAATCCTGCGCGCCTTCCTCACCAACGAGTTCGAAGGCGGACGCCACGAACGGCGCGTCGGCAAGATGATGGAGATCGAACGCACCGGCATCGCCGCCGAGAAGGTCGGCTCATGAGCGAGGGAATCGGCAAGAAGACCGTCCGCGACATCGACGTTGCCGGGAAGAAGGTGCTCGTCCGGGCTGACCTGAATGTGCCCCTGGAAAAGGGCGTCGTCACGGACGACACACGGATTCGCGAATCCTTGCCGACTATCAAGTACCTGCTCGACCAGAGCGCCCAGGTGATCGTCTGTTCGCATCTCGGGCGTCCGAAGGGCCGGGATCCCGAGCTGTCGCTCGAACCGGTCGCCGGCCGCATGGCGAACCTGCTCGGGCAGGAGGTCCTGTTCGCATCCGACTGCGTCGGCGAGGAAGCGAAGGAGGCGGTGCGGTCGATGGGCCGGCACGTTCTGTTGCTCGAAAACCTGCGCTTCCACCCCGAAGAGGAGAAAAACGCTCCGGGATTCGCGGAGCAACTTGCGTCTCTTGCGGACGTGTTCGTGAACGATGCTTTCGGTGCGGCACACCGGGCCCACGCCTCCACGGAGGGTGTGACGCATCACCTTCCCGCCGTCGCCGGGTTCCTGATGGAGAAGGAGGTGCGCTACCTCAGCGCCCTCGTGGCGAATCCGCCGAAGCCGTTCGCGGCCATCGTGGGTGGTGCGAAGGTCAGCACGAAGATCGACGCGATCAACCACCTGCTCCCCAAGATGGACATGCTGTTCGTCGGCGGCGGCATGGCGAACACGTTCCTCAAAGCGACCGGCATCGATGTCCAGATGTCGCTGGTTGAAGACGATCTCGTCGAGACCGCGAAAGGGATCATCGCCGACGCGAAAGCTCGCAACGTGGCGGTCCACCTTCCGGTCGACGTCGTTGCGGCGAGCAAGTTCGCCGAGGACGCGGAGGCACTCACGCGCGGCGTGAAGGACATTCCCCGCGGCTACATGGTGCTCGATATCGGGCCCGAGACCGTGAAGAACTACGCCAACGCACTGAAGCAAGCGAAGGCAGTGGTCTGGAACGGCCCAATGGGTGTCTTCGAGATGAAGAAGTTCTCGAATGGCTCGTTCGGGCTCGCCCGCGCGATTGCCCAGCTCGATGCCACGACCGTTGCCGGTGGTGGCGAAACCGCCGCGGTCATCGCCGAACTCGGGCTCCAATCGCACTTCACGCATGTGTCTACGGGCGGCGGCGCTTCGCTTGAGATGCTCGAAGGCAAAGAACTCCCGGGCGTTGCCGCGCTCATGGATGCCTGACTTTGCAGCACGATGCCAGCCGATACGCCTTCCGCTGGGCGAGGCCGATGGGGCTCGCGCTCCTGCTGGCCGCGTTCGTGATGCTGGTCGGCGTCGCGGGGATGGTCTGGGGCGTGACGGCGGCCGAAGAGGCCTGGTGGCTACTGCTCGTGGGAGTCATTCCGCTGCTGCTTGCAGCCTGGTTTGTCGCGGCGTTCGCCCGCTACCTGCAGTCAGCCTACGTGGCGCTCGGAGGTGATGGAGTGCGAGTAAGCTATCGCCCGAGCATCGACACGACCATCCCGTTCGCTGACATCGAACGTGCCGACGTTGTCCGCCACCACATCGTCTACGGCCTGGGCATCCGTACGAACCTCGCGGGCCATGTGGCGCTCGCAACGGCGTGGGGGCCGGCGGCCGAACTCACGCTGCGCACACCGGTTCGGGCCGGGATACTCCCGTACATCTGGTGGACCCACGCCCGCACGCTCCGCCTTACCGTGGAGCGCCCCGAGGAATTCGCTGCCGACGTGATCCGAAGGCTGGACCAGCAAGGAGAACAGGGATGAGGAAGCCGTTCGTTGCCGGGAACTGGAAGATGAACACATCCGAGGCCGAAGCGATGGCCCTGGCCCGGGGTGTCGCCGAATCAACCGGGGGTTCGAGTTGCGACGTCGCCGTCTGTGTGCCGTTCCCGCACCTCGCCTCCGTCCGCGATGCGCTCAAGGGCAGCCATGTGCTCCTCGGCGCGCAGGATGTGTACTGGGAGGCGAAGGGCGCCTACACCGGCGAAGTGAGCACGGCGATGCTCGAGGACTACTGCAGCCACGTGATCATCGGTCACAGCGAGCGGCGCCAGTTCTTCGGCGATACCGACGAGTGGGTGAATAAGAAGCTGGTCGCGGTCCTCGAATCAAAGCTCGACCCCATCGTTTGCGTTGGCGAGGTGCTGGAAGAGCGCCGTTCCGGAGAAACGGAGGCGGTCCTCGAACGGCAGGTCCGGGGTGCTTTGCACCGTTTCGGCAACCTCAACCCGCGCATGACCGTCGCCTACGAACCGGTCTGGGCGATTGGTACAGGCGAGACGGCGACACCCGAAATCGCGCAGGCCGCATGCCGTTTCATTCGCGAAGTCCTTCGCTCGATCGGTGGGCCCATCGCGGACCGCATCCGCATCCAGTACGGCGGGAGCGTGAACCCGGAGAACGCGGCCGAGCTGCTCGCCCAGCCGGACATCGATGGCGCGCTCGTTGGCGGCGCTTCGCTGAAGGCCGACCAGTTCGCCGCCATCTGCGCGGCCGCGAGGGGCTGATGCTTCGCCGTCTGGTGGCCATCGTCGGTGCGACCGGTACCGGGAAGTCGGCGGTCGCACTCGAACTCGCCCAGCGTCTCGGCGGCGAGATTGTGAACGCCGACAGCCGCCAGGTGTACCGCGGCATGGATGTCGGGACCGCGAAGCCCTCGCTTGAAGACCGCCGCAAGGTTCGCCACCACCTGTACGACATCGCCGACCCTGCTGACGGGTACAGCCTGGCGCAGTACCAGCGCGACGCCCGCGCGGCGCTCGAGGCAATCTGGGCGCGGGATACCTTCGCGTGGCTGGTCGGCGGAACCGCCCAGTACGTCTGGGGCCTGCTCGAGTCCTGGCAGGTGCCCGAAGTCGAGCCTGACGAGGAACTCCGCGGCGAGCTGGAGGCTTTCGCCGATGCGAACGGTTGGGAAGCGCTGCACGCCCGCCTTGCGTCCGTCGATGCTGTCGCGGCCGAGCGGATCGATGGCCGAAACGTGCGGCGCGTCATTCGAGCTATTGAGGTGTTCGAGAAGAGCGGCAAGCCCATCTCCGAATGGCAGCAGAAAGGCACGCCCGACTTCGAGTTCCTGCTCTTCGGAATCAAAGTCCCGCGCGAGGTGCTCTACCCGCGCGTCGATCGCCGGGTGGTCGCAATGTTCGATGGCGGCTTGCTTGACGAGGTGCGGACGCTGCTTGATGCGGGCCTCTCGCCAACGGCCCCTGCGATGTCATCCATTGGCTACGCAGAAGCTGTGTGGCACCTCGCCGGCGAACTCACGCTGGCCGAAGCGATCGAGAAGACCCAGATCGCCACGCACCGCCTGATTCGCAGCCAGGACCAGTGGTTCCGCCGCGAAGACAAGCGCATCACCTGGGTGGAAGACGCCGACGACATCGACATGCGCGCGAACATCTTCACGGGCGCGTGTACGAATGTGATCCGGGGCGAGGGACGACGATAAGGTCTAGCCAGGCCGCCCTTGAGACCACATTATTGATACCTAGTACCATTGAATCGGGTCGGCCGCTGCTCTACACTCGTTCCCATGCGCGTCACCAAAATGCACGGCCTCGGCAACGACTACGTCTACCTCATCCCCACGGAGGAGAAGGATTGGCCGGAGATTGCCCGCAAGGTGAGCGACCGCCACTTCGGCGTCGGCAGTGACGGCCTCATCCTCGCGCTGCCCTCGGACGTGGCCGACATGAAGATGCGCATGTTTAACGCCGACGGCTCCGAAGCGGAGATGTGCGGCAACGGCATCCGCTGCGTAGCGAAATTCGCGCTCGAAGAGGGCCTCGTGGCGGGCGACAAGGAGACCGTCACGGTCGAAACGCTCGCAGGAATCAAGACGCTCCAGATGTTCCGCGAGGACGGTGCGGTGGTTGCGGCCCGCGTCGACATGGGGCCGCCCAACTTCGACCCAGCATCGCTCCCGGCGAACGTCGAGGGCGCCGGTCCCGTCGTCGACCTGCCGCTGACGGTCGATGGCATGGAGCTGCGGCTTACGCTGGTCAGCGTCGGCAACCCGCACGCGATTCACTACATCGACTACCACCCGAACGAGTTCCCGCTGGAGCGCATCGGCCCGCTGGTAGAGAACCACCCGCTGTTCCCGCGCCGTACGAACTTCCAGGTCGTGCAGGTGCTGAATCCCGGCGAGGTGAACCACCGCGTCTGGGAGCGCGGCTCGGGCATCACCCTCGCCTCGGGGACAAGCGCGACCGCGGTGGCGGCCGCAAGCCGCATGCGCGGCTTCACCGGAGACCGCATCGTGAACCACATGCCCGGCGGCGACCTCGTGCTCGAATGGGATGGCCAGGGCAGCGTCTTCATGACCGGCCCTGCCACGCGGGTATTCGACGCGGAGTGGCTCGAAGCCTAGAAGTGCATCTCGTTCTCGTGGGTTCTGCGTTCAGCGAACCGGGATAGCCGGAACGGCTCAATATCTATCGATGGCTCCTCTCCCGCCGCGAGTTCGGCGGCAAGCCAGCCGCCACCGGGCCCCAGTGCAAACCCATGCCCGCTGAATCCGGTCGCGATCACCAGCCCTTCGGGGCTCTGAAGCCGATCGACGACCGGCACTGCGTCGGGCGTGTAGTCGATATGGCCCGCCCACGTCCGCTCAATCCCCACCGGTCCGACGTCCGGGAACAGTGACCGGAACGTCCGAAACGTCCGCCACGCGCTGCCCAGGTTCGGCTTCGGTTCTGTGTTTCGGACGGTCTTCCAGGGGTGGGCGTAGCCGGCTGTGCGCGGGATTGCGGTTCCCAGATCGCGCACCGTTTCCCGCCCATAGTGCAGCTTGAGTTCGCCCCGCCGGCGAGCGTCGAA
>CALFYR010000018.1 GCA_937954195.1 uncultured Dehalococcoidia bacterium | reverse complement strand
GTCGGCGGCGTGCCCTTCGTGGGCCCCATCGTCGTGGCGCCGGACCCGACCCCCGAGTACATCGCCGCCATCGGTACGCCCGCGCCGCTCGAGCCGCTCGCCGATCCGGCGGTCGAAACCTGGTGGCCTGCTGACCCGGAGGAGGCGGATTCAACGCTCAAGGACGCGCGCGACTGGCTCGTGGCTGGTCAGACGGCTGCCGGATGGACGGAGCTCTGCGGCGCGGCTTCCAGCGCCATCGGGGCGGAACGCGACCCGGCAACGCCGCAACTTTCGGCGCTGGGCTGTAGCGCGAACCCTTCGGTTACGCGGCTGCAGCAGTTCGCCATCCTGGTCCTGCGCCTGGATCCGGAAGCGCAGATGTTCCTGGCGGGTGCGCCGGGCTCCAGCCGGGCCGACTTCGAATCCACGCTCGCGCAGATCCGGGTGGAATGCACCGCAGGCTACGCCTCTCGCCTCGCATCGAGCCCCGCGGTCGCCAGCGCGTGCGCGATTCCCGATGAGACCGGCCGCGACGCCGATGCGACCGTCCTCCTCGAACGGGCGATCGCGGTATACCTGGCCCTGGCCGAAGAGATCGTCGCGCTCGATCCCGAGGTGGCCGACGAGCCGGCATTTTCAATTGGCGCGGACGACGGCAACTAGCTGCAGAAGCGGCGCACCGTCTCGTACATGAGCTCGCAGCCCATGTTGAGGTTCTCAATCGTCAGGTACTCGTTGTTGCCGTGGAACCCGGCTGCTTCTTCGGGGCTGAGCAGGCACGGGATGAAGCCATAGGCGGGGATTCCCTTCGCGCGAAGGAAGCGGTTGTCGGTCGCGCCGACGGTCATCGAGGGCACGACGACCGCGTCCTCCATCGACTCCTTGATGACCGCGTTGATGGTGTGGAAGAGCTCGGTGTCCCATGGGGCGGGCGGCGGGGTATCGGTGGACCGCTGGGTGAAGAAGCTGACTTCGATGCGCGGGTCGTCGATGACGTCGCGGACCTGTTGGAGCCACTCTTCACGATCCTGGCCGGGAAGCAGGCGGCAGTCGATCCCCGCTTCGCTCTTCGCCGGGATGACGTTGATCTTGATGCCACTGCGCACGAGCGTGACGTTCATGGTGTTCGTGAAGGCCGCGTAGAGGGCCGGGGAGCGGCGGATCTGCTCTTCGACCGCCACTTTGTCATCCATCGGCGGCATGAGGCCAGCGTCGGCGAGGCGCTCAAGGTAGGCGACGGTGTCGGGTGTATAGGTGATGCCTCGGTCCCAGTCGTGCAGCTTGACGAGCGCGCGCATCAGGTGGATGGCGGAGTTGTCCTCGTGGGGCCGGCTGCCGTGGCCAGGTTTGCCCACCGAGGTGAGCTTGATGCCCGACGCGAGCTTTTCGTTGGTGGCGACGTTGAACAGCTTTGCGGGCTTGCCGGCGAAGCGGGAGACGCCGCTTGCCCCCTCGCTCAGTTCGAATTCGACATCGACCACGTCGGGGCGGTTCTTGCAGAGCCATTCCATGCCCAGCATGCTTCCCGCTTCCTCATCCGGTACGGCGCAAAACACAACATCGCGCTTGAGGCGGATGCCTTCGCGCTTGAGGAGCATGAACGCGATGAGCTGCATGACGCCGCAACCCTTCATGTCGACGGCGCCCCGGCCGTAGACGCGACCATCCTTCACGACGCCTTCGAACGCAGGCATATCCCAGTACTGCGCTTCCACCGGGACCACGTCGGTGTGATTGCAGAGCATGAGCGCGCCTTTGCTGCCATCGCCGCGGAGGCGTGCCACCAGCACTTCGCGTTCGGGCGCGGTCTCGATGTACTCGGTTTCGATGCCTTCAGCTTCGAGGAGCGAGCCCAGGTAGCGAGCGGCGGGCTTTTCGTTCCCGGGCGGGTTGGAGGTATCGATCTGCAGATAGCGGACGAAAATGTCGAGCGCCTCGCGCTGGATGGCGGGCCAGTTGATGGTCATGAGCGAACCCGGTGGTGGAGTTGGGGAATCGTTCCGTGTGGGAGCGAACCGCGCAAGGCTGGAATGCAACGACGCTGCAATTCGGCCCGGCATTGCCATTGAGGTTTGCGAAACGGGGTGTGCTGGAAGCTGGTTCTCAGTGGAGCGGACCAAGGAGGTACGTGATGAGTACAACTCTGTACGCGGCACCCGACTCCGGGCAGCGGGACTGCCCAATCCATGAGGGCCAGATGGTCCTGACGGTTGACAACTCCAGGCTGGGAACGGTGAAGGAAGTCACCGATACGCACTTCAAGGTGGACGTCCGTTTCCGGCGTGACTACTGGCTTTCGCGAGAGTACGTGGCATTCGTGGACGAGCGGGCTGTGGGCCTGTCGTTCCGAAGCGACGAGACGGAACTCTACAAAGAGCACCGGCGTAACGACGTGTTCGAACCGGACTATGTCGAAGCGCCGAATGAAAACCTGACCCGCTGGGAGAACGGCCCCTTCCCGCCGTAGGCCTCCCGCGTTGCAGCTGAGGGTAACGGCAGCCCTCGATTCCGGTCCCCCTCGTTTGTGCGTGGCGAGGGGGACCACCCCTTTTTGGAGTGCCGGGTGCCCGGTGCCGGGTGCTCAGCGGCGGACGAGGTGGCGGCGGTCGGCTTCTACGATCACATCGACCACGTTCGTTGCGGCACCTTTGCGGATGCTGTCGGTCAACGTCCAGAAGGTGATGCCGCCCGGGAGCGAGGTATCGGCGCGGAGACGTCCGACGAGGACTTCATCCGTTCCGGCAACGTCCATCGGCGTCGGGTATTTCTCGCTGGCCGGGTCGTCCATGAGCGTGACGCCGGGGGCGGCTTCCATCAGCCGGCGGGCTTCGGCGGGCTCGATGGGGTTTTCGAATTCGGCCCAGACGTTCATCGAGTGCCCGAAGAACGTAGGGATGCGGACGCAGGTAGCGCTGATGGCGATGTCCGGCGCATGCAGGATCTTGCGCGTTTCGTTTGCCATTTTGATTTCTTCTTTGGTGTAGCCGTCTTCGGCGAAGACATCGATTTGCGGGACCGCGTTGAAGGCTATCTCGCGCTTCTGGGTTCCGGAGAGCTGGTGCTCGCCGCGCAACGCTGCTTCGGTTTCAGTGCGGAGTCCATCGACCGCTGCGGTGCCGGCGCCCGCGACGGCCTGGTAGGTGCTCACGACGATCCGCTTCAACGGGTTGACCTGGTGGATGGGATTGAGGGCCATGACCATCGGCGTGGTGGTGCAGTTCGGCTGGCTGATGATGCCCTTGTGCCATTCGAGATCGGCCGCGTTGATCTCGGGGACTACGAGCGGGACGGCCGGATCCATCCGGTAGGCGCTCGAGTCATCGATCACGAAGCTGCCGTTGCGCTGGGCGATGGGGGCGAACTGCTTCGAGGCGCTGCCAGAGGCCGAGAGGAAGACGATGTCATCGTCCGGGGTGAAGCTGCCTTCGGTGGTCTCTTCGATGGTGACCTTCTGGCCGCGGAATTCGACGACCTTGCCGGCCGAACGCGCTGTCGCCAGCAGGCGAAGGCGCTTAACGGGGATGTCCCGGGAATCGAGAAGCTGGAGAAATGCCTGGCCGACGATGCCGCTGCCACCGACGACCGTGATGTTGTAGGCGTCCATTTGGGGCGCTCCGATGGGAAGTGAGCTTCCATCGTAGCGCCCCATAACGTAACGGGTCAGCAGGTCAGGATGTGCGCCTCCTGAGGGTGGCCGCCCCGAGTGCGAGAGAAGCAATCGTGACGCCCAACAGGATGACGGCATCGCCCGCGACGTGGCCCTCGAACCCCTGACCGGCCGCCACGCGGGAGAGTGCGTCGTAGGCGTAGGTCATGGGGAGGTAATCGGAGAGGATTTCGAGGGCCCGTGCCATTTCGGCGCGGGGAGCCAGCAGTCCGGAGAGGAGGAACTGCGGGAGGAGGAACGCCGGCATGAACTGCACGGCCTGGAATTCGCTGCGGGCGAAGGCGCTGACCAGGAGGCCAAGGCACGTGCCCACGAGCGCGTTGAGCACGGCGAACATCAGCACCAGCGCCACGGGTCCTTCGACTTCGAGGCCAAGGAGACCGAAGGCGACGAGCGACACGGTGGCACCCTGGACGACGGCGATGGCGCCGAAGCCGAGCGCGTAGCCGGCGAGCAGGTCGAACTTGCCCATCGGCGTGGTGAGCAGCCGTTCGAGGGTGCCGCTCGTCCGTTCACGCAGCATGGTGATGGAAGTCACGAGGAACATGGAGGTGAGCGGGAAGATACCCAGGAGCGGGACACCCACCCGCTGGAAGACGTGATCCTGGTCCAGGAATACCCACTTCACGAGGGCGACCAGGACGACGGGGACAACGATGAGCAGCGCGATGGTGCGCGGGTCGTGGCGAAGTTGCTGGAGGACGCGGAGGGTTGTTGCGAAGGTAAGTCGGGGAGTCATGCGGCTTTCTCCATGGTGCGGACGAGGGAGAGGAACGCTTCCTCGATGTTGGTGGTGCCGGACTGCAGGAGGACCTCTCGCGGCGAAGCGCTGGCGAGGATGTGGCCCTCACGCATGAGCACGAGACGGTCGCAGCGCTCGGCCTCGTCCATCACGTGACTCGATACGAGGAGGGTGGCGCCCTGGTTCGCGAGCTGGTGAAAGGTGTCCCACAACTCGGCACGGAGGACGGGATCGAGGCCGACGGTCGGCTCATCGAGAATGAGGACTTCGGGGCGGTTGAGGAGCGCCGTCGCGAGCGAAACGCGCGCCCGCTGCCCGCCTGAGAGGTTCCGGACGAATTTGTGCGCATGGGCCGAGAGGCCGACCGTATCGATGACTTCGGCAATGCGCTCCTTCGGCACGCCGTACACGCGGGCGAAGTAGCCCAGGTTGGCGGTAATCGTCAGGTCGTCGTAGACGGACGGCGCCTGGGTGACGTAGCCGACGCGCGACCTGAGCGGGCGCGAACCGGCGGGTTCGCCGAGGACGCGCACGGCTCCGGATTCGACGACCTGTACGCCGACGATGGCACGCATGAGGGTTGATTTGCCGCAGCCGCTTGGGCCGAGGAGTCCCGTAATTTCGCCGGGATACATGGAGATAGAGAGGTTTGGGAGGACCACGTGCCCGCCGCGGACAACGCGAAGGGCATCGATTTCTATAGTTGGGTTCTTCATGGTTAGTCCTTCAAGGAGCCGGTGAGGAAGCGCTGGACGACCGGTGCGTACGCGGAGATAACGGCATCGCGTTCGGCGGCCGCGAGGGCCGGGAAGCCGATGACGTACCGTCCAAGCGCGATGCCCGCCATCTGTGTGCCGACCAACGAGGCCCGCAGTTCGGGCTGATCGATGCCGGCGCCGCGCAGCGCTTCGGCCACTGCGTTCACAATTTGGCCGCGGACGATGTTCGCGGCGAGGTCTTCGGTCACGGCTGCGCGGACCAGGCCGAGCATCGTGCGGTGGATGTCCTCCGATTCCCAGGAGTCGAGCAGGAACTCGACGAGCCGGCGTCCGGCCGTTGCCCGGTCTTCCGCGAGGAAGCCGGCGACGGTGGCCGAAGGGTCGATCGGGGGTTTGATGGCTTCGAGGAAGAGAGCTTCCTTGGAGCCGAAGAAGTGGATGACGAGGGCCGGGTCGACCCCGGCCTCGCTGGCGATGGAACGCATCGTCGCGGCACGGAACCCGTCGTCGATGAACTGCCTGCGGGCAGCGGAGAGGATCTGGTCGCGGGTTTCGGGAGAGCCGGGCCTGCGCCCGGAGCGTCGCGTCGTTGCTGTTGATTTCATCATACGTTGAATTCTACGGTCGTTGAATAAGCGCGTCAACGGGCATCCGCGTAGACTCCGTGAACACAATCACACTCCCGGAGCAGCCACATGACCGACCTGCAGGACATCGCCTATGAGGTTAAGGGGCCAATCGCCTGGATCACGTTCAACCGGCCGAAATACAAGAACGCGCAGTCGTGGCGGCTGCTGGACGAATACGACATCGCGATGGACCGGGCGAACGACGACCCGAACGTGATGGTGATCATCACCCGGGGGGCGGGCGGCAACTTCTCGAGCGGGCACGACCTCGGCACGCCGGAGCAGATGGAAGACCGGGCGGCGCGCGCCATCGGCGAAAGCGGCGTGGACTTCTACAACAACTTCAAGCATTACAACCTGGACCTGCTGCTGAAGTGGCGGAACGCGCCGAAGCCGACCATCGCGATGGTCGAGGGGTACTGCATCTTCGCGGGCTGGATGATGGCGAGTTGCGTGGACATCGTGTTCGCCGCGAAGAACGCGCTCTTCCTGCCTGCGCTGCTTGAGTACTACTCGCTGCCCTACGATGTGGGCGTCCGCAAGGCGAAGGAGCTCATGTTCGAGAGCAAGTTCCTGACGGCTGAGGAAGCGATGGCGACGGGGTTCGTGAACCGGGTGTACGAACCGGACGACCTGGTGCAGGAAACCACGAACTACGCGCTCCGTGTGGCGGAGAACAACCCTATGACCGTGCGGATGTCGAAGGTGGCGGCGAACAAGAGCCAGGACCTGATGGGCTACACGGCGAGCCTGGAGAGCGGACTTTCCGACTACATGCTGATGATGGCGCACCGGGGCGCAGGCCGCGTCGAGGGGATGCGGCGGTTGGGCGGGGTGGACCTCGCGGTGCGTGGGTTGAAGGGAGACCGGGCCGGGCTTACGCCGGTGGAGTGATTTGAAGGTGAAAGGCGAAAGGTGAA
>CALFYR010000017.1 GCA_937954195.1 uncultured Dehalococcoidia bacterium | reverse complement strand
CACCAGCAGTGCTGCTCGGTGGAGGACATTGACGACGCTCGGCGGGTGGCCGGGCAGCTTGGCATCCGGCACTACGTGATGAACTTCGAGCAGGAGTTCCGGGAGCACGTGGTGGACCGGTTCGTGGCCGAGTATGCGAGCGGCCGCACGCCGAACCCGTGCGTGCGCTGCAACGAACACATCAAGTACCGGGCGCTGCTGGATCGCCTCCCGGCGCTGGACGCGGAGTACGTGGCGACGGGGCACTACGCGCGGGTGGAAGCCATTCACGATTCGACGCGGTATCGGTTGCTTAGAGGAGTGGATGAGGCGAAGGACCAGAGCTATGTGTTGTACATGCTGGGGCAGGAGCAGCTGAGGCGGCTGTTGCTGCCGATTGGCGGGCTGACGAAGGATGAGGTGCGGGCGCACGCGCACCGGCTGGGGCTGGACGTGGCGGCGAAGCCCGACAGCGTGGAGATCTGTTTTGTGTCGGGGAACGACTACCGGGCGTTCGTGGAGGAGCGGGTGGAGACGACTCCCGGGGTGATGCGGGACAGCGAAACCGGCGCAATCGGCGAGCACCGGGGGATTGCGGCGTACACGCTCGGCCAGCGCAAGGGCCTTGGCGTGGCGGTGGGCGAGCCGCGCTACGTGACGGGGATCGATGCTGAGCGGAACATCGTGACGATTGGCCCCGAAGAAGACCTGTTCTGCGATACGGCGGAGGTGCTGGAGACGACGTGGACTGCCGGTGCTCCCCCGGCTGCGGGCGCTGCGATTGAGGCGAAGGCGCGCTACAAGGCCGAGCCCGCGCCCGCGACGCTGGTCGAGGGTGAAGGCGAACGGTCGGTCATCCGGTTTGCGCGGCGGCAGCGGGCGCTGACGCCGGGGCAGGCTATCGCGTTCTATTCGGGCGAGGAAGTGCTGGGCGGTGGGACGATCGAGCGGGCCTGGCGGGGATAGGGGGTTACGGCAGACCGACTGCTGCGACGGCGAGAAGGTCGCCCGATTTCGCATCGACCAGGATGAGGAGGTGGGTGCGCTCCGAGGGGACGGTTTCTCGCCGCGAGGTGAGGGAACCATCGACGGGCATGCCTCCACCGGAGAATGGAACTTCGGCTTCGAAATCGAACGCCCACGCGAGGCCATCGAACGGCTGCTGTGTGTCGTAAGCCGCCAGAACGTTCGCGTGGACGAGGACGGGTTCGCCGCGAAGCTTCGCGTCAGCGGCGAGGTACTCCTTACGCGCGAACCGTTCAGCATCCGTCTTGCCGATGACCTCGCCAGCGCCGGAAAGCCGCGCGGCTTCACCAGCTGCGAGTTCGGTGAGCTGGAAATTAAAGCCGGACCAGGATTCCATGTCGAGGCTCGCGAACGGCGTGCGTTGCTCGTCGGGGCCCTGAGCCAGAACGGCCGCGAACAGTGCCGCTAGCAGGGTAATGGCGATGGTCGCCGTGGCCAGGAAGGCTCTTGGCGTCATGGGGGAGAGCGTAGGGGGCGGGGGTAGGAGACAGTGACGAA
>CALFYR010000016.1 GCA_937954195.1 uncultured Dehalococcoidia bacterium | reverse complement strand
TCGATGTCGCCAAGGACGATGTTCATTCCGGCGTCCGCGAATCGCTGGGCCATGGCGAGTCCGATGCCGCTCGCGCCGCCCGTGACGACGGCTACCTTGCCTTCCAGGTCCTGCATTTCGTGCGCCTCCGTGCCGATAGTGGGCCCGGAGTATAGCCAGCCAGCCGGTAACGCGCGGGGGGAGCAGTGGTTGAGCACCCCGGCGCAAGATCCGGTCCAAAGGTTCACAAACTTGTGACCGAAAGGTGCTTCACAAATTACGTGATACGACTATCCTATGGATCCATCCATGGAATTGGGGGATGGATGGGGAGGACGGTCCCGTGAACATCGAAGTCATCGAGTTCGAGCTGCTGTGCCCGGAGCACGGCGTGCATCGCGTGCTTGTACCGGTGGAGTTGCCGCGGCCGCGAGCCTGCGCGCACTGCTACCTCCCGGCCGAGCGCAAGGAGCTGCGCCGGTTCTTCATGGCGCATCCTCTGCCTGCCGCCTACGGGGGCGAGGCCTTCATCGGCTAGGCCAAACGACGACCATTACGAAGCCCGGCACTTGTGCCGGGCTTCGCGGTTTTCAGTACGGTAGGCCGGGAAGGCCGTAGAGGGAGCGGGCATAGCTGGCGCGGCCGAGGTGGCCGTTCCCGTGACCAATGAGTCCGTGCAGGATGGCCTCCACCTTCGGGATTGGGCCCCAGGGCCGGATGATGAGCACCTCGGAGAGGTACGTGTCGCTCATCTTCGCGATGCGCGGGACCACCGCGTCCATCACCGCCTGCGTGTAGGTGTTGAACTCCGCGGGCGCGGGGAAGGTCATGCTGTAGGCGTCGTTCGGGTCCTGGCCGGTCCCCTGGTCGACCTTCGGGAGGCTCCAGCGCTCGTGGTAGTTGTGCTGCAGCCAGACCGGCTGCTCGCGTTCGAACACGAAGTGGATGATGTTGTCGATGGTGCGGACGACGTGCCACACGTCCCAGCCGATGCTGTTCGTGACGCCGCCACGCGTATCGCAGAGTTGTTCGACGGAGAGGCCGTCGGTCGCGCGGAGCGAGTACTGCAGCACGCGGCCGGTGATGGTGGAGAGCTGCGTGGCCATATCGGGTGCGTTGCCCATGCCGGGCAGGTTCGGGATGGGGGTCGTCACTACGTTCCTCCGGACTCGAAAGGTAAAAGGTGAAAGGTGAAAGTGGTCGGGCGGTTGGGCGGACTTTCGCCTTTTGCCTTTCGACTTTCAACTCTCTGCTACAGGTCTTGCACCTGGGGGATGACGTCGCGACCGACGGCTTCGAGCGGCGTCATTTTGTCGACGCCGACGAGGTAGCCAATGGCGTACTGGGCTCCGGCTTCGGCGAGGCGGCCGAGAGTATCGACCGCTTCGCTGGCCTTCTCGCCGCTCTCTCCGATGTCGAGGCGGAGGAGCACGGTCTTCTCGATCTCGTTGTAGTCGCGGCCGAGGCGTTCGCAGTGTTCGCGCAGGACATCCAGCTTGCCGCGCACGAACTCGGGCGAATCGCCGCGGACGTTGCAGGCATTGGCGTACTTCGCGACCAGCTTCAACGTCTTCTTCTCGCCGCCGCCGCCAATGAGGATCGGCGGGTGGGGCTTCTGGACGGACTGGGGTGAGTTCAGCGTCTCTTTGAGCTGGTAGTGCTTGCCTTCGAACTTACCGTCCTCGCGACTCCACATTTGCCTGCAAATCTGGAGCGTCTCCTCGAGGCGTTCGAAGCGCTCCTTGAGCGGCGGGAACGGGATACCGAGGCCCTTGTGCTCCCGTTCGTACCAGGCCGCACCGATGCCCAGCCACGCCCGCCCGCCCGAGAGCACATCGAGCGTGCTCACCTGCTTGCAGAGGAAGCCGGGGTTTCGGTAGGTGACGCCGGTGACCATCGTCCCGAGTGTCGCGGTCTTTGTGTTCGCGGCGATGAAGCCGAGCGCGGTGTACGCCTCCAGCATCTCCATCTGGGCGGCGCCAACCTGCGGGATCTGGAAGAGGTGGTCCATCACCCAGATCGAGGAGTAGCCCACGTCCTCAGCGGTGGAGGAGATGGTGGCCAGGTTCTCGCCGAGCTTCGGCCCGCGCCCCTTCCACGTGAAATTGGAAAGTTGGAGTCCGAGTTTCATGGCGGGGATTGTACGCCCGCTTCTCCCTCTCACGGCCATCCGTATACTTCGCCTCACATGAACGACTCCCCCTACGCATCCTGGCCGGAGGTCTACGCGTCCAAAATGATGGACGCCTCCGAAGCCGCCGCCCTTGTCCGCTCCGGCGACACCATCATCATCCCCATCGGCTCCATCACCCCCGCCCTCGTCGACGCCATCTGGGAACGGCGGGACGAGCTGAGCGGCGTGAACGTGCTCAGCTGCGCTCCTTTCCTCGACCCCGGCTGGTACGAGCCGGGCCACCCCGCGTTCACCATGCACGTGGAGATCTTCAACACCTCCATCGCGCGTCCCTCGATGAACCGTGGGGACACGGGGTTCGTCACGATCCCGTTTAGCCGGCGGTACAAGGCGGAGGACGAACGCGGCGGTGGCCGCTACCCAATAGATGTGGTGTTGGTCGGTGTTTCTCCGCCGGACCGGTTCGGCTACTGCAGCTTCGGTACCAGCCTTTGGAACAAGCTAACCTATGCCAAGCGCGCGCGTACCGT
>CALFYR010000015.1 GCA_937954195.1 uncultured Dehalococcoidia bacterium | reverse complement strand
CACGTGTTGCACAACGTGCTGGAACAGCAGGCGGACATCCTCTGGCACCGCGAGACGGACCTTTCTGCCTACGATGCCGTGGTGCTGCCCGGCGGATTTTCGTACGGGGACTACCTGCGGACCGGGGCAATCGCGCGGTTCTCGCCGATCATGGAAGCGGTCGTCGATTTCGCGGAGGCCGGGAAGCCGGTCATCGGCATCTGCAACGGGTTTCAGGTGCTGTGCGAGAGCCACCTGCTGCCGGGCGCGCTGATCCGGAACCAGAGCCTGCAGTTCCGGTGCGAGTGGGTGCACCTGCGCCGCGAAGGCGGGGCCAGCCCATGGGTGAGCGGGATCCCCGATGGCGAAGTCATCCGCATTCCCATTAGCCACGGCGAAGGGAATTTCACGGCCGACCCGGAGACGCTCGACAAGCTCGAACTGACGGGGCGCGTGGTGTTCCGGTACTGCGACGAAGCGGGTGAGGTTACACCGGCGGCGAACCCCAACGGGAGCGCGCGCAACATCGCCGGGATTATCAACGCCCGCGGAAACGTCCTCGGCATGATGCCGCACCCCGAACGCGCCGGGGAGGCGCTGGTCGGTGGAGCCGACGGAAACCGGATCTGGGAGTCGTTCATCCGGGGCGCAATGACGGTCTTCGCCTGATTTCGAGCGACATTGCTCGTTGCGGAGCCTTTACAAATAGGTGTAAGCGCGGTTACAACGGGGGCGAAGCGTGAGCTTCGATTCGGCGCAGGCCAAGGAGGCGGCCGGCCGAGGAGTTACCCCGCCCATGTCGATGGCTCCGGCCTATCCATTCACGTTCGACGCCGACCCCGCGGCTCCACAAAGCCGGCTTACCGTCTTCTTCCGCATTCTGCTGCTCATCCCGCACGCCATCATCGTGGGCTTGCTCGGGATCGTGGTGGCGCTCATCACGCTGGTGGCGTGGTTCATCATCCTCATCACCGGGAGCTACCCGGCGGGCATGGCGAACTTCGTTGTGAACTGGTTCCACTGGTCGGCGCGCATGAGCGGCTACGCGATGCTGTTGACCGACAAGTACCCGCCGTTCGCCCTCGGGCCGGATGATTCGTACCCGGTGCGGTTCGGTGGCGTTGCCCAGGAATCGGGCCGTAACCGGCTGACGGTGTTCTTCCGGATCATCATGATCATCCCGCACTACATCATCATCTACTTCCTCAACATCGCGGTGCAGGTGGTGGTGCTCATTTCCTGGTTCATCGCGCTGTTCACGGGTTCGGTGCCGGCCGGGATGCACTCGTTCATCACCGGGTACAACCGCTGGAACATGCGCTACACGGCGTATGCTTTCCTGCTGACGGACCAGTACCCGCCGTTCGCGCTGAACTAGCATCAACCGCGGCGAGCGACACCAGATGGGCCGGCACATAAGCGCCGGCCCATTGCCTTGCAGGAGCGCGCCATGACGAACCCGCCCGGCGAACCACCCGACGAACGGCCATCGTGGTCGTGGGAGCCTTCGACCACCGGGGCCAGGCCGCCCGAGGAACAGCAGGCTGAAGCCGGGCTGCCGGAGAGCCCGGACCCGGGCGAACCTGTGCCTGGCCCGGGCCCGCCGGCGGAGGATGCTCCCGAACCTGTCGGTGATCCGGTAACCATGCCGCCCCCGCCCCTGGACGAGGAAGCACCACCACCATCACCGCCGCCGCCACCCGCCGCCAACGCGGACCACGGCGAGCCGCCGCCGTCCGACCGCTACCCGATGCGGTTCGATGTGGCCTACCCGGAGGGGCTGAGCCGCTGGAAGACGGCGCTGCGGATGTTCCTCATTATCCCGGCGTGGTTGTTCGCCTGGATGGTTTCGCAGTTCATCAGCGCAGCGCTCGTGATTGGCTGGACCACGGTGTTCTGGCGGAAGAAGTACCCGCTTTGGCTGTTCCACGGGCTTTCGGGCGCGTACGAACACTCGGCGCGGGTGTGGTCGTATGGCGCGCTCCTGACGGATAAATTCCCGAGCTTCTCCCGGGACGATAGCCCGGTCTTTCTCGAGTACGACGAGCCACCGTCCGGCCTCCTGAGCCGCTGGCGAGTGCTGTTCTGGAAATGGTTGTTGCTCATCCCGACGTTCATCGTGCTGAGCTTCCTGGCGCTCGCGGTGTTCGTGGTTACCGTGCTCGCGTGGTTCGCGATCCTGTTCACGGGTAACTACCCGCGCGGGATGTTCCAGTTCTCGGTCGGCGTCCAGCGCTGGTACTTCCGGGTGGTGGGGTACCTCGCATCGTTCAACGACCGCTATCCGCCGTACGCGCTTTCGGATGACGCGGGCGCGGCGAACCCGTCGACCGTCGTCGCTTCGGGCATCGGCGGGCTGCTCCTCGGTGGAGGGTTCGCGGCGCTGATCACGGTCGCCGCTATCGTTGGGGGCCGGCCGGAGACCCAGGACGTGGACTACGACGCACTGGTTGCAGGCCGGGCCGCGGAGCCGATGTTCTTCGAGCCCGAGGGCTTCAACGATGACGGGTTCATCGGCATCGTGTTGAACCGTGCGATAGACCCGGGCGAGGGTCTCGTGCCCATCCTGGCGCCGGCCCGTGGCGAACGCGTGGTGGTGTTCGAATGGCGGATCTTCAACGCGAGCGATGGCTCCGCGAGCATCGCAGCCGATGCCGCCCGCCTGCGGTTCGAATACGAGGACGAGGATGGCGAGGAGCGCCGCCGCTCAACGGGCGCGGAGATCGTGACGGTTGGGAACCGTGCCGCGCCGGCTGACATCGGCTCAGGCGACGAGGCGTTGTTGTACGCGGTGTTCGTGGTGCCCGAAGACGCCGAACCCATCTCGCTACGCCTGACGGATGGCTTCGTCGGGGTTGGCGGGATCCGGTACGACTTCGACTAGGACGGGGAGCCCGCGGGGGCCGTTTCCTCGACGGCTCCCTGGTTCTCGCCGAGCGATTCGGCGAGCTGGAGCCGTTCGAGGATTTCGCGGCGGGTCACGAGGCCGACCATGCGGCCCTCTTCGAGCACCGGGACCTGGTTCAGCTTGCGTTCGCCGAGGAGGAGCAGGACCTCGACGGCCGGCGTTGTGGGCTCGACGGTCACGATCTGCTCCCGGGGAGTCATGATCCGCTGGGCAGGGATGTTGCGCCATTCGCCACGCGGCACGCGGCGAACATCGCTCACGGTCAGGATGCCGGAGACCGCCCCGCCGAGCGCGACCATCACGGCGCGTTCGCCCTGGCCCACCATGTGCTCATCGACCACGTCCTGGATAGGCATGCCGGGCGTGATGGTCGGGAAGTCCTCGCGCATCACGTCGCGGGCGGTAAGGCGCTTGAGTACGCCTTCGAGCTGGAGGTTCGCGGTCTCGTTGCGGGCCGCGCCGAGGAGGAACCAGCCGATAAACATCATCCAAAGGCCGTTCAGGAGACCGCCGGAGAGGAGCAAGAAGAAGCCGATGGCGATGAGGCCGTAGCCGAACACCTCGCCCACGCCCGCGGCGATGCGGGTGGCGCGCCGGAAGCTGCCGGTGCGCTTCCACGCGATCGACCGCAGCACACGGCCCCCGTCCAGCGGAAAGCCGGGCAGCGTGTTGAAGACGGCGAGCGCGAGATTGACCAGGGCGAGGTACATGAAGATCGCCTCGCCGCGGTCGTCCACGTCGCGGAGGAGCAGCCCGACGACGCCCGAAAGGATGGCGATCGCGAGGCTCGTGATGGGGCCGGCGGCAGCGATCTGGAATTCCTCGCCGGCCGATGATGGCTGCCGGGCCAGGTGGGAGACGCCGCCGAAGATGAACAGCGTGATGCGCGGCACTTCCAGCCCGCGCCGCTTCGCGACCAGCGCGTGCGCGAGTTCGTGGATCAGCACGGTGATGAACAGCAGCAGCGCCGCGGAGACGCCGACGACCCAGTATTCGGCCGTGCTCCAGCCTTCGTACTGGTTGGGGAAGAGCCCTTCGGAGAGGGAGTAGGAGAGGAACGCGAGTATCAGGAGCCACGACGGGTGGATCTCGATATCGATGCCGAAAAGACGTGCTACCCGGAACGAGCCGCCAAACATGATGTAACGCTACTTGGCGCGGAGAGGTTCGCCAAGTAGTTGGCTTGCAGCGGCATCCCCGTTAGCGCGCGAACGGGTAAGATCGCGACGTGCCCGTCGACCAGGCTGCCCTCGATGCCGTAGCGCTCTCCCGCGCCGAATACGACCTGCTTGTCCGCCAGCTCGGCCGCGAACCGAACGAGGTTGAACTCGGGATGTTCGGTTCGCTGTGGAGTGAACACTGCGGCTACAAGAACAGCAAGCCGCTGCTCAAGCTGTTCCCCTCTGGGGGCGACCATATCCTCACGAAGGTAGGTACGGAGAACGCCGGCGCCATCGACATCGGCGATGGGCTGTGCGTGGTGATGAAGGTCGAATCGCACAACCACCCGTCGGCCATCGAGCCGTACCAGGGTGCGGCAACCGGCGTCGGCGGCATCGTGCGCGACATCTTCGCGATGGGCGCCTACCCGATCGCCATCCTCGATTCGCTGCGCTTCGGCCCGATTGAGGACCCGCAGAACCGCTACCTGTTCGAAGGCGTGGTCGGCGGAATTGGCGGCTACGGCAACTGCCTCGGGATTCCCACCGTGGGAGGCGAGGTGGTGTTTTCGAGCGCGTACAACGGCAACCCCCTCGTCAACGCCATGTGCGTGGGTGTCGCCGAAACCGCGAAGCTCATGAGCGCCCGCGCCACGGGCGAAGGGAACATCCTCCTGCTGGTCGGCTCGGATACGGGCCGCGACGGCATCCATGGGGCAAGCGGACTCGCCAGCCGGACGGACCCGGAGGCGCGCTTCGAAGAGATGCGCCCCGCCGTGCAGGTGGGCAACCCGTTCATGGAAAAGCTCCTGATGGAGGCGTGCTACGAGCTTGCCTCCGAGCACAAGGATTGGGTGGTCGGGCTGCAGGACCTTGGCGCCGCGGGCCTCACCAGTTCGGTGGTGGAGTGCTGCGCGAAGGGCGGCTCCGGCGCGATCCTGAACCTCGACAACGTGCCGCGCCGCGAAGCGGGGATGACCCCGTACGAAGTGATGCTGAGCGAGAGCCAGGAGCGCATGCTGGTGGTCGCGAAGCACGAGCATGTGGACGACGTGAAGGCGCTCTTCGAACGGTGGGAACTCCACTGCGAGCCGGTTGGCATCGTGACCGGCGGGCGAGACGTGGTGATTACCGCGGGCGGCGAAGTGGTGGCCCGCGTGCCGTTCGATATCGCGACCGAGCCGCCGCAGTACCGGCGCCAGGGCACGCGCCCGACGGAACTGATGATGCTGAACGGGTTCGACCCGGGCACGCTCCCGGACATCCGGTCCGACGAGGCCACGGGCATCCTGCTTCGTCTCCTCGCCCGCCCGAATATCGCCTCGAAGCGGGGGGTGTACCGCCAGTACGACCACCAGGTACTGAATGGCACGGTCGTCGCGCCGGGCGGCGACGCGGCGGTGGTCCGCGTCCCCGGGACGAACAAGGGCATCGCCGTTTCGACCGACTGCAACGGCCGGCTCGTGTTCCTGGACCCGTACGCGGGCGGCGCGATCGCGGTTGCGGAGGCGGCGCGGAACGTGGTTTGCACCGGCGCCACACCAGTGGCGGTGACCGACTGCCTGAACTTTGGCAACCCGGAAAAACTGGACGTGTACTACACGCTCGAACACGCCGTGCGCGGCATCTCCGAAGCGTGTCTGCAGTTCGATACGCCGGTCGTGAGCGGCAACGTGAGCCTCTACAACGAAACGCAGGGCCGCCCGGTCTACCCCACGCCGGTCATCGGCCTGCTGGGCATACTGGAAGACGTATCGAAGCACCTGTCGGCCGGGTTCAAGTCCGCCGGCCAAAACGTGTTCGTGCTCGGGGCCGGGCTCGAGCAACCTGCGGCTTCGCTGGGTGGCAGCGAGTACCTGGAAGCGATGCACGGCATGGTTGCCGGCCTTCCGACGATTGACCTCGCGGCCGAGCGGAAGCTCCAGAAGCTCGTGCTCGCGGCCCATAGCGAGGGCCTCCTGGCGAGCGCGCACGACTGCAGCGACGGCGGCCTTGGGGTCGCGCTGGCCGAGTGCTCTATCCTCGGTGACCGCGGGTTTGAAGGCGTCGGTGAGGTGCCGGGACGGCTGGATACGGCACTGTTTGGCGAAGCCCAGGGGCGCATTGTGGTCTCGGCGCGGGACGATGCCGCCAGCGGACGGCTCACGGAACTGGCACAGGAGGCGGGCGTGCCCATCACGTGGGTGGGCCGCACCCGCGAGGGCGAAGAGTTCACGCTCGGATCCGTCGCGACGACCGTGCGTGCGATGCGCGAGGCGTACGAGAGCCTGCTGTAGGCCCTCGCCCGCGTAACAACGGACTGTCTTCTCCGTCTTATCAGTGGACCGCCTCTATCCGAGTGGGCGGTGGGGAGGGCGACTGCCGTAACGCACCTTCGGCGCAATCCCTCTTGTGAATGGGGCACGCATCTGCGTGCCCCATTCGTATTTCCGGCCCGGTTGTCTCAGGAGATGGGGCCGAGTGACCCTCCGGTGCTCCCCGCGGCTGGCGCACCATCCAGTTCGGAGGGCCGCGCAGGCGGCCCGGGAGCTGGACATGAATGGGGAACGTCTTCTACCACGGGAACGCTGGATCTCCCGGCGCACGATCTTCAGCGGGCTGGCGCTGGTCTTCCTTTTGCTCACCTCGGACGCGTTGTTTCGGAACAGGGGAGAGTTCGACTACGACCTGATGCGGACCGTCCAGAGGATTAGCTTCCCGGGCGACCACACGGTCCTGCACTTCGTGGACGAACTCACGAGCCAACCGTGGGCAGTCTACGTTTGGCTCCTGGCCGTGGTGGGGTTCTTCGCCGCGAAACGGTACCTGGTCACGATGATGCTGTTCGCGTTCCCGATTGCCGGGGGCATCAACGTCATCCTCCGGGACATGATCGGGCGTTCGCGACCACACCCGGGCGTGCTGGACTCCGATCGCGACCCGGTCGAGGTCGCTCGCATCTGGGCGCAAAACGACTTCGTGAGCTACCCGAGCGGCCACGTGATTGGCGCCGTGTTGCTCTGGGGCTTCTTCTTCGTGCTTGCCGGCGAATTGCGCTGGCGCCCCATCCGCTGGGGCGTGCAGGCGTTTTCGGTCGCGGTGATCGTGCTCATCGGCGTCGCCCGGGTCTGGATTGGGAGCCACTGGGTGGGCGACGTGCTCGCGGGGTACGCTTTCGGCGGCGCGTTCCTGCTGAAGGCCGCGGCCGTTGGAGACAGCGCCAGCCGCGGTAGAACAGGCGGTGAGGACATGAGTATCGCGCCTATCCGAATCCAAACGAGCTTCCGCCCGAGCGCTCGGGGTGTGGTGCTCTACGGCCACCTTGCCGAGGAGCGCGTGCGCTGGCTCGCCCGCTTCGTGGGGGCAATCGCGATTGTGCTCTTCGGCGCCGTCGCGCTGCGGGAGGGGATCCCGCGTTCGGTGCTCGCCGAGGGGTGGGAGGTTACGGCCCAGATCGCGGTGCTCGCGCTGGTGCTTGTTTCGTATCTCATCGCGTTCCGCTGGGAAGGGCTCGGCGGCGCCGGAATGATCATCTCGGCGGCCATCCTCGGGACCATCGCTGCCATCGCCTATGCGCCCGGGACGGCCGTGTTGGCCCTGCTCGTGTTCCTGGTGCCCGGGGGGTTATTCCTGTTCGCCTGGCAGCGGAGGGCGACGCTGCTGAGCATCTGGCTGCTGTCGCTCGGTGTGTTCGCAGTGCTCGGGAGCGCCGGTGTCGCCGCGCAGCAGGTGTACAACTACTACTACGGGCCCACGCATCCGTCATCGGACATCTCGGAGCGCCCCTTCGACCTCGTGGAATTCGCATGGGCCGGAGCGCTTACCCCGGATGGCTTCCAGGTCAAGGCGAAGCTCGCGGATGGGGTAGCGAACCCGGCGCTCCTGGTTGCGCCTGTGGAAGGCGCCGGCGACGCGAAAGCGTTCGCTCCGACGAGTGTTTCGGAGCGCGGCATTACGACCTTCGAGGTGGACGGCCTTGCCGCGAACACGGCCTACACCTACCGCGTGGAAGCCGGTGGCCGGATCGAACAGGAGCGGGTGGGGCGTATCACGACGGCGCCGGAGGGCGAGGGGTCGTTCACCATCGCGCTCGGGTCCTGCATTGGTACCGGTTCGAACGGCCAGGTGTTCGACCGCATCCGCGAGGCAAACCCGCTGCTCTTCCTCGTCGGTGGCGACTTCCAGTACGAGAACATCAGCGTGAACGACTACGCGGCGTTCGCGGCCGCGTACGAGAAGAACCTGGGTTCGCCGGCACAGCAAGAGCTCTACCTGAACACGTCGTTCGTCTACACGTGGGACGACCACGATTGGGGCGGCGATGGTTCGAACCGAACCGCGGGTTCGGCGCCTGCCGCGCACGCGGCCTATCGCGAGTTCGCGCCGCACTACGCGCTCCAGGGCGAGGCGACGCCGATCTATCACGCGTTCACCATCGGCCGGGTGCGCTTTATCGTGACCGACACGCGCGCGGGCCGTTCGCCGGTCACCGACCCCGATGACGCCACGAAGACGATGCTCGGGGCGGAGCAGAAGGAGTGGTTCAAGCAGGAACTGCTCGCGGCGAACGGCGTCTACCCGCTCATCGTGTGGGTGAACCCGGTCCCCTGGATCGCCGCCGCGGAAGCCGGCGCGGACCACTGGGGCGGTTACACGACCGAACGGGCCGAGCTTGCCAACTTCATCGCAGACAACGGGATCGAGGGGCTGGCGATGTTGAGCGGCGACGCGCACGCGCTCGCCATTGATGACGGTACGAACAGCAACTTCTCGGACGCCCCGGGCGAGGGGTTCCCGGTGTTCCACGCGGCGGCGCTCGATCGGCGCGGCCGGGAAAAGGGTGGTCCCTACAGCGAAGGCATCTACCCCGGTGGCGGGCAGTTCGGGCTGATGACCGTGACCGACGACGGCGACGGCATCACGGTCGAATGGCGGGGGATGAACTGGAAGGGCGAGGAGATCGTCTCCCTTACGTTCACGCCATGAACGTCACTCGGGGGCGATGGGCCTCCGGGCCCATTCCTCCCAAAGGGTCCACGCGAGCTTGTTCGAACCGTCGGCTCTTCGCAGGCCGATGTCCTTGAAGACTGACGTAGCGCCCGTGCCCGCGAACGCCGGGTCCAGCGCGGCAAACCAGATAACCATGCCGAAGTTGAGGCCGTTCGCTTCCTCCAGCAGGCGAGCGAGATAGGCCTGCTGGTCACCCTCGGTGCCGACGTTCACGCGGCCCTCCACCGGGGCGGAAGGGTGGGCGGTCTCCGCGATGATGATCTCGCCGTCCCAATGGGTCGGCAGCTGGGAGTAGTAGTCCTCGCGGATTTCGCCGGCGCTGCGGACATCGCCAAGGAACGGATACGTGCTGATCGCGAGCACGTCCAT
>CALFYR010000014.1 GCA_937954195.1 uncultured Dehalococcoidia bacterium | reverse complement strand
CTTCACCGAGCGCGCAACAACGGCGATGGCGATTGTTGATGACCCCGAAGGCAGCCCCGAGCTCTCCGATCCCGACCGCGAACTTCTGAGCCGAGCGTTGCGCGAGACCACTCTTGCCGTCCGCCGGCACCAGGCGAACGAGCAACTCCTCCATGGCGAGCCACACCCGGGAAACGTCCTGCGCACCACCCAGGGGCTCCTCTTCACCGACTTCGAAACGTGCCGCCGTGGCCCCATCGAGTTCGACGTCTCCTGGTACGCACGCGTCCGCCCCGGCGCTTGGGACCTGGACGCTGCCAACTCCGACGCCGTCGGCCGTCTCTACCCGGGCGCTGACCGCGAGCTCATCCGGACGTGCTGGATCATGATGCAGGCAATCGTCGCGGCCTGGCGATTCGAGATAAACGACCGCTTCCCCGAACGCGCCGCACGGCAAGACGAGTGGCTCAGCCTCGTGCGAACCGCGGTCGAACGTCACGGGCTCCCGGCCCCTCGCTAGTCCCGCCACACCCTGCGTCCCTCCCCTCGCCCCTACGTGCCGGCTCCGACAACAGCAACCCCGTCCGCACGCCGGCTCTCTCCCGCTCTCCCTATCTCCCTTTTCTCCCTATACTGGCCCCAACACCCTTTCTCTGGATCACATCACATGCCTCGTCATCCCAACGAAGTCCTCTTCGAGGGCGAAAAGCCGTTCCCCATCATCCCCACCTGCGAACACTTCGCCGGCACCGAAGAGCGCATCGGTAAGGCCCTCGAGCTGCAGAACAAGATGGGCGGCATCTTCGATATCACCATGGACTGCGAAGACGGCGCGCCCACCGGCGCCGAGCGCGAACACGCCGAAATGGTCACGCGCATGCAAAACAGCCCCACCAACACCCACAACCGCTCCGGTGTCCGCATCCACGACTACAAGCACGAGCACTGGAAGCAGGATGTCGACATCATCGTCCCCGGCGCGGGTGAAAAGATCGCCTACATCACCGTCCCCAAGACGGTGCGCGCCGCCGAACTCGCCGAGATGATCGATTACATCCGCACCACCACGGTGAAGGCCGGGATCAAGCGCGAAATCCCCATCCATGCGCTCGTCGAAACCCACGGCGCCCTGCGCGAAGTCTGGGATATCGCCCAACTCCCCAACATCGAAGTCCTCGACTTCGGCCTGATGGACTTCGTGAGCGCCCACCACGGCGCCATCCCCGCCTTCGCGATGCGCTCGCCGCACCAGTTCGACCACGCCCTCCTGCGCCGCGCCAAATCCGAAATGGTCGCCGCCGCCCTCGCGAACGGCATCGTCCCGGCCCACAACGTCACGCTCGAACTGAAGGACACCGAGTTCATCTACAACGACGCCCGCCGCGCGCACGAAGAGTTCGGCTTCCTCCGCCAGTGGAGCATCTACCCGGCGCAGATCGAGCCCATCACCCGCGCGATGGCGCCCTCCCACCACGAGGTCGAAGAAGCCGAGGCTATCCTCCTCAAGGCATTCGCCGCCGACTGGGGCCCAATTCAGCACGACGGCAACCTGCACGACCGCGCGACCTACCGCTACTACTGGGAAACCCTCCAGCGGGCACGCATCCAGGGTGTCGAACTCGGCGCCGAAGTCACCCGGGAGTTCTTCAGCGAGGCCGTCCCCGCCTAGCTCGCACTCATCGCCACGCAACGAAACAGGGGCGCCGCATGCGGCGCCCCTGTTGGTGTGGCCGGCCCGTGACGGATCATCCGCTACGCTTCAGCCGCCCGGTCCGCTTCGCATAGCGCTCCCCGATCGAGAACACCCACACTCCGAACGGGATCATCACGAAGCCACTCGCTATCAGCCCAACAATCGTCGGCCACAGGTCGATGAAGCCCTCGCCATCGATGATTGCGCTGCGCATCCCCTCAATCACGTAGGTCGCGGGGCTGAAGATCGACATCGTCGCCAGCGGCTCCGGCATCTCGCTGGCGGTGATGTACACGCCCGAAATAAGCACCAGCGCCGCCTGGATCACGTGGGTCATCTCCACCCCGCGCTCCGGGTAAAGGAGCGGCAGCACCGCACCCATGATCCCGATGCCGATGAGCGAGAGGCTCCCCGCGATCAATACCGCCGCCCCGGCCGCGAAGTTCGCGTTCGAAACGTCCACGTCGAACACCAGCACGATGATGACCAGTACGACCGCCGTGTGCAGGAACCCGTACACCAGCGAGAACGCCGCGGTCCCCACCATGTGCGTCCCGCGCCTCACCGGCGCCATGAACGTGTACTCGATCGTCCCTTCCCAGCGCTCCCAGCTGATCATCTCGCTCACCGTCTGGAACACCACCGCCAGGTAATGCCAGACGAGTGCGCCCAGCGCCAGGAAGATCACGAACCGGTCGATGTCCGCGTCCGAAAGCACCGCGCCCCCGGACCCATCCCGGTTCAGCGCGGAGTTCGTCCCCGTGGCGATGAGCACCACCGCGAGCGAGTTCGCGATCGTGTAGAGCATCCACACGAGCTCCCACCCCCAGTAGCGCTTCACCAGGTTGATGTTGCGTTCCACGAACGCGTAACTGGCCTTCAGTTCGGTTACCGCGAGCGTCATTTCGCCTGGGCCTCCATATCTGCCTCTTCGAGCTTCTTTCCGGTCAGCCGGAGGAAAACGTCCTCCAGCGTCGGCAGGGCCTCACCGGGCGTGCGGACCAATTCCTTCAGCGCCGGCGGCGTATCGAGCGCGACCACGCGCCCCTTATCGACGATCGCGATGCGGTCGCATAGCTCGTCGGCTTCCGTCATGTCGTGGGTCGTGAGCACCACGGTCGCTTCGTGCGTATCGCGAAGCTCCCGCACGGCCGCCTGCACCTCCCGCTTCGAATGCGGGTCCAGGCCGGTCGTTGGCTCATCCAGCAGCAGCAACACCGGCGCCGTCAGGAACGCCCGCGCGATCGCCACCTTCTGCTGCATGCCGCGGCTCATATCCTCCATGGAGGTCGTGATGGAGCGGTCCTCCAAACCCAGCCGGGTCAGGATTTCCACCACTTTCCGCCGGGCATACGTGGGCTCCACGCCGTAAAGGCGCGCCCCGTACATCAGGTTCTCCATCGGCGAGAGCTTCTTGAAGAACGACGCCTCAACCGAAACCCGGTTGATCAGCCGCTTCACCCGCGCCTCGTCCTGCTCCACATCGAGCCCGAAAACGCGCACGTGGCCCGTATCCGGCATCAGCAACGTCGACATCAGCCGGATGAGCGTGCTCTTCCCGGTGCCGTTCGGCCCGAGCACACCAAAGATCTCGCCCCGCGTCACCTGGAACGAAATATTGTCGACAGCGACCACGCGCTTCCGCTCCTTCCGGTTGCCCCGCAGCCAATTGATGACCCCGGGCCCCTGGCGGAACACCTTGGTGACGCTCTCGACTTCGAGCGCGAGGGCCTGCGGGTCCACTTCGATCCGCAGACCCTGGAACTGTTCTGGTTCGGCAAGTACCGCCGTCATGGATTTCTCCTTCTGTGGTGGGGGAAGGCGCACGCGCCATGCGAACGGTTGCGCGCGGATCGATGCCCGTGGCGTGCGTCATCTGTCGTCGAGTTTGGGAAAAGACAGGGCGATGCCGTGGGCCAGGTTCTTCGTCTGGCGGCCCACGGGCCTTGGAGTTACGGGTTGATGAGAATCAGTGCCCGGTGGGCTCGCGAGCGTCAGCGGCGAAGAGGCGCGTGCGGTTGACGGCTGGCATGCAAACGTTCGTCATGAGGGCGCCTCCCACGGGGGACGTGATGGGGTCGAATGTAATCCTGTGCAGAGCCGAAATCAATAACGAATCACAACATCCGCAGGTTAACGCGGGGGGTTAGCCAGTCTCCCGGAACGGGTTCGTCACCCGCACCCCGTCGTAGTCCTGGCCGTGGCTCAGGTCCTCGGAGAGGACTTCGGAGCACCCAAGCAGCCGCGCCGCTTCGATGATTGCCGCATCCCAGTAGGAGATCTGGAAGCGGGCAGCTGTTTCCATCGCGCTGGCAACCAGCTCGATAGTCATCGGCTGGATCGGAAACTGGGACCACAAGAGGACGAGATCAGCAGCCTGTCTGTGCGTAAGCGGGTCTGGCCGCGTGCTACGCGTCGCCTGCACATAGAACTCCTGCAGGACTTGCACCGATAAACCGAAGGCCTCGTCAGCCAGGATCGAGCGGGCCTTGCTTCGCTTCCCGGATTCAATTTGCCGGCGTCCGACGGCGTAAAGCAGGACGTTAGTGTCGATGAAGAGCACGGTCGTGCACGGCTTCCCGGTCAAGTCTGTCGCCACCGTCGAATGCATCGACCTGATCGAGCAACCGTTCCTGCAAAGCCCTCAGTCGCGCGTCCCGCTCCTCAGCATGATCCGAAATGCTCTCCAGGAACTCCGCTACGAGGGAACTCAGCGAACGACCTTGCTCCGCGGCCCGTACGCGGGCCCGCCGGTACACCTCATCGGGCACCGAAACGGTGATGTTCTTCATGGGGCGAGTGTACCACAGCTTCACAGTTTCTGTGGAGAATCGCCTACGGTTACGGCAACACCGGTAGCTCGACCCCATCAAGCTGGTATGGAACAAACACGTCATCGGAAAGCAGTCGTCCCGTCTCGGATGTCAGCGGGACGCCATAGTGCGACCGGGCGATAGCCCGGTACAGCAGCCGGTACAACCGTTCCTGCGCCGCATCCCTCCCGGAATACCCACACAGGTGCGCCGAGACAACTGCCAGACGCTCCTCCGGCCAAGCAGCGTCGGTGTAGGCAGGAACGTCCAGGCCCTGGCTGCACGCATCGTCTGTCACACCGATGAACGTGATGTTGGGTTGCCCGAAGAGTGGGCTGGTCGTAGTCCGGATGTCGTTCGCGAACTCGTCGCACCAGTCCGGCTGCGTCGCGTAGTACCAGGTGTCGCCACCCACCACCTCGATCCTTATTCCGAGGTCGGCTGATAGCCTCTCGGCAACAGCCTCAATGTCGTCTCCCAGGCTGGCATAGTTCGTCCCGGCTCCGTAGTCCCGGTCCGGGACAATGCAAATCACCGGCTCGCCTCCCATGCACGGTCGCGTGTCCAGGCTCAGTACATCCGGATGGGGCCACGTCGTCCCCATCCCGTCCAGGTCGTAGAAACCGTACATCTCGTGATAGTTGAGGTACTGGGGGTCGGTGCCATACGGATACTTCAAGTGGAGAAGCGCCGTGTATCGGGCCGCATACTTCGCCACCCGCTCGCGGATCAATTCATCCGTAATCGCCGAACCGTCGTGGGGTTCGACGTGCAGCATGCGGAAGTACGAGAACACGCCGTGCGTGTAGCCGGCCGGTCCGCCACCCCAGCGTGAGCCGAACATCCAACCGTACTCCCCCGCACTTGAAGTGACGTCGATCGGCGTGATCCCGATAAACGTGCTCGGCGTGTACTGTTGGACTCCGTACGTGTCTTCCATCAATTCGTACATCGTTCGGTCGCCGATCTGAGACGTGTCTTCCAATACGTCGTCCGCCGTCACCGGGATCCCTAGCAACACCATCACTTCAATCCCAGCAGTCTCCCGATGGAAGTCGACGATCGCCTGGATGACGTCCGCGCGGACTTTGCCCACGGGGACGAGACACACGCGGGCATCCGCACCCTGGCAGAGGGCAGGGTCCACGGCGATCGCGTCGAGCTCTGGGTTGGTAGCGAAGCAGTTCGAAAGCAG
>CALFYR010000013.1 GCA_937954195.1 uncultured Dehalococcoidia bacterium | reverse complement strand
CAGGTTCCACTCGAACGCACGCGACTGTCTTCGGCCCCGCGCCCCTTCCCGCCCCTTGCACCCGCCCCTGCTAAACTCGAAACCCGTGACCACCCCACCAACCACGGTCCCCCGCCATGGTCGATGAACCCCAGAGCTGGCACGAAAAGCAACGCCTCGGCGCCCGCCCCGGCCGTGTCTTCGGCGTCATCCTCGCCGGCTTCGCCATTGCGGTCCTCATGAACGCTCCGCATCTCAAGGCCGGCGCCGAAAAGATGCCCTTCGGCTCCGAACGCGACTTCTGGCTCACCATCTGGTCCCCCCTTGCGACGGTGAGCGAAACCCTCTGGCTCGACAAGCCGCGCGACATGCTCGATGACGCACTGGGGCGCGGCGATGGTGGCCCCGTGTTCGAACTGCCCGCCTCGCCTGACGCCACCCCTACCCCCACGCCGCGTCCTGGCGAGACCCCCTCACCAACACCAACGGGCACGACGGAACCAACACCAACCGCTACACCGAGCCCGACCCCGGAGCCTCCTTCTGTCCGCCAGCCCACCGCCTCCGACCCCCTCCGCATCTGGATCGGCGGCGATTCGATGAGCAAAGTCCTCGGCGAAGCCTTCGTCCGCCAGGCATCCGAGTCCGGCGTCATGGCCGCCACCCAGGAATCCCAGCTCTCCTCCGGCCTCACCCGCCCCGACTTCTTCGATTGGCCCGGCCGCTTCAACGACCTCACAACCAACTCGAACTTCGAAGTCTATGTCGTCATGTTCGGAGCCAACGACTCCCAGGGCATCCAGACCCCCGATGGCGACATCTTCCAGACCGACGAAGAAGGCTGGGCGGCCGAATACCGCCGCCGCGTCGCAGGCGTGATGGACCTGCTCCAGGGCGAGGACCGCATCGTCTTCTGGATTGGCCAGCCCATCATGCGCGATTCCGGCTTCTCCGCCCGCATGGCCCGCCTGAACGACATTTACATCGAAGAAGCCGCCTCCCGCCCATGGATCCGCTTCATCGATATGTGGCCGCTCTTCTCCACGGCCTCCGGCGATTACGACGCCTACATCGCCGACGATGACGGCGAAATCAAGCTCATGCGCCACCCCGATGGCATCCACTTCATCCGCGAAGGCGGCGAAAAAGCCGCCCGCGCCATCATCAACGCCATCAAAGAAGAAGCGAACATCACCACCACCGCAGCCCCTGCGGCTACGACAACGCCCTAGCCACCGCCCCCACATGAACCGCGACCGGCAAGGGAGCGAAACGCGGCGAACCAAAACGGCTCCAGCGTCCGCAAATCACCATCCCGCACCCGAACTTATCAGTACCGCGCCCGGCAGGAAGCGGGTGCGCCCAACCCCCGCGGCTCCGCGGCAGCCTCCTGGCTGCTCACCCAACCGTCAATCGAAAATCGACAATCGAAAATCCCCTACCCCGCCTGCCGCGCCACCGCCGCCGCAGCCGCGGCAGCCGCCTCCGGGTCACCCAGGTACCGCGAACTCTTCTTGCGCAGGTTGTTATCCAACTCGTACACCAGCGGGATGCCGGTTGGGATGTTCAGCTCCGCAATCTCATCGTCGCTGATCCCGTCGAGGTGCTTCACCAGCGCCCGCAGGCTGTTCCCGTGGGCGCCAACCAGCACCGTCTTCCCCGAACGCAGGTCCGGCACAATCGCGTCGTACCAGTAGGGCAGCGCCCGCGCGACCACATCCTTCAGGCACTCAGTCGCAGGGATCTGCTCGGGGGCCATCAGCGCGTAGCGCGGGTCGAAGCGCGGATGCCGTTCGTCATCGAGTTCGAGCGCCGGGGGCGGCGTGTCGTAGCTGCGCCGCCAGGCAAACACCTGCTCCGGCCCGTACTTGTCGGCCGTTTCTTTCTTGTTCAGACCCTGCAACGCGCCGTAGTGCCGCTCGTTCAGGCGCCAGTGGCGCCTCACGGGGATCCAGTGCTGGTCCATTTCATCCAGCGCAAGGTTCACCGTCAGGATCGCGCGCCGCAACAGCGACGTGTGCGCGACGTCCAACCGCAATCCCGCCTCCGCCATGAGCCGGCCGCCCTCCGCGGCTTCCTTCCTCCCGGTTTCGGTCAACGGCACGTCGTGCCATCCGGTAAACCGGTTCTCAAGGTTCCAGGTCGATTCCCCATGACGAAGCAAGACAAGTGTGTACGGCATGTCTCGATTGTCGAATCCCGCGCCCTCGCTGTCGATGCGCCACGAACGGCCACCCTGTCCAATCTCGAAAATCGTCGCTGGCAACTCCTCCTCGCTTTCTCTCCTTGCCGAACCTTCCCGAGGCGGCGCTACGCCGCCCTTCGCATCGCTCGCACCGCCTCCAGGCTGCTCACCTTGCCTCCGTTCGAAACCTGCCACACGCCGGCAACCCCGGCGGCGAGCCCCCAGAGCGGAGCACCGATGCCCGCGACCGCGAAGTCCGAT
>CALFYR010000012.1 GCA_937954195.1 uncultured Dehalococcoidia bacterium | reverse complement strand
GAGCGGGTCGGTTCCCGCAGCTTTTGCGATCCAACCGGCGACCGCTGTCTCGGGCAGCTGCACGAAAATCCCTTCGCCCCGGACCTCTGCGGCGGGTACCCACGTCGGCCTTTCCGTACGTTCGAGCGGCGCAACATTGCCGATGGCCGCATCCGAGGCAACGCCGGAGTCAGGGCCGTCGACTCGCGTGAACCCCCACAAGGCCACCACTTCGCGGAGGCGCTCTGCATGGACTACTCGGTCCAGTTGTCTGACGAACGGTTTCGGTACACCGGCATCGACGAGACGGAAATCACGGGACTGTGGCGCGTTCAGCGGATCGGCAAACAAGCTCCATTCGGACGATGCCGGGCGACGTGTCGGCTGGGTTGTGGACGCGGTTGTACGTCTTGGTCAGCCCCTCGTTGTTGGCGATCATCAGGGGCCGTCGGTGGTCGTCCAGCGCTTTGCCCGCGGCTTCGACCGCGACGGAAAAATGGGGCTGAGGAAAGGTTTCAAAGCAGTCGGTGGGGGTGTAGCGAATGCGTGTCTCCAAGGTCGACGCGCGTGTAACGGCCCACCACCAGTGAAATGCGCTCGTGAGCACACCGAAATGGAAGTCGTCGTCGTAGGGGAAGACCACCGTGGCATCCGAGAAGACCTGTGCGGCAGTTACGAACGTCACCTGAACGACCTTGCTAACACGGGCGATGGCCAGTTACTGTCGGGCGGAGTTAATGCAGGACAACTACTTCCATGCAGTATTCGAGGCCACCAAGGGGCTGGCTCAACGCATTCGGGAACTCACCGGGGTCTCACTCGATGGCGCGGCGCTGGTTGACAAGGTCTTCGCCGTCGACCGGCCATTGCTCGCGTTCAACTCACTTCGCACCGAGACGGAACAGTCACAGCACAAGGGCTTCGCTGCGCTGCTGAAGGGGTGCTTTTCCGCCGTTCGCAACCCACTCGCGCACGAGCCGAAAATCCTATGGGAAGGCGAGGACGATGCCGCGGACTACCTGTCGTTGGTCTCGTTACTGCATCGGAAACTGGACGACTGCGTCGCGACTAGCCACGAGCCTTAGAAGGGCGGCGGTGCCCATCTCCACTCTCAGCTCTCGACTCGATGAGCTTATCTAGCAACCCAATGGTCTCGGGAAGCGGTTCCGCGCCGTCGTCCTCAAGCTCTCGCCGTAGTGCATTAGCCAGCGTCTTGTATGCCCGGCGGACCGCGTTGGTGTCGCCGAGGGCGGCGTGGCAACGCATGATGCCGCGGACGGCTTCCTCGTCGATGGGGTCGCGGGCGAGGATCGCATCGTAGAAGCAGATGGCGAGCTTCGAGTCGCGGCTGTCGAACGCCAGGCGGGCGGCGCGGTGCGCGGCGGTGACGAACCGCTTCTGGTAGTCGCGCCGGTAGACCTCCGCCCACTCGAAGGCTTCATCTCCCATGAAGTCGCCGGCGTAGATGGCGAGGGCGCGCTCGTACTCCACGAGGGCTTCGTAGCCCTGGAGCTTCTCCGCACGGGCGACGTGCGCATCGAAGGCATCGATGTCGACGCGGAACAGCCCGGACTTCAGGTGGTATCGCTGGTTCGCGGTGACAAGGACTCGATTGTCCACCTCCGCGGCTCCACTGGCGAGAGTGCGGCGAAGGTAGTAGGCCGCGTTCGAGAGCTGGTGGCTCACCTGGTCGGGGTCGCCCTCCGGCCAGAGAGCTTCAGCGACCGTTTCTCGAAGGACGGGTGCTCCGCCGTGAGCGAGCAAGAACGCGAGCAACTCGCGCGCCTTCTGAATCGTCCACCCGCTCACCTCGCCTTCGGCCGCCTCGACCCGAAAGGAGCCGAAGCAGCGAACCTTGAACAGCGGCCCGTTGCTCGCTGTGACCGCGTCTTCGCCCACACCCGTCATGGGCAGTGCAGATTGGCGGCTCAGCGCTGACGGGTTCGCGGGCGGGGCGGGCTCTCGTGATTCTTCGTCATCGTCGGACGGCAGCTCCGCTTCCGGTTCGTCCACTACCTGGTCCGAGGTAGGTATCGAGCGGAGCGGTGGAAGCTCGGGCAATTCGAACGGCGGCCCGTGCTGATGCCCGTTGCCATTCGAATGTCCATTCTCAGCCCGCGCCGGAACTGGGTCAGGCTCTGGGTGCCTCATCGGTGGGCGAGAAGCTGTCTGTCGTCGAATGGTGACCGGCTCCAGTTCGAGTTGCGGATGGCGAGGAAGACTGAGGGTGAGGCCGCGAGCTTCGCGGCCGGGCTGGTCGTCGAAGGAGATCTGTGCTCCCCACAACCGGCATGTCTCGACGTCTACCGGCACCTCGGTCGTGGCCAGTGTGACCAAGCCATGCACTCTGCCCGAACGGAGCACCATCTCAAGCTCGGCCGTGGCATCGCGCGGTTCCGGAAGCGGGCCGGCGAGAGCGACCAGTATACCGAGGAAGCCCTGTCTGTCTTCGGCCAACAGGGACTCTAACTGCCGGGCGAGGTCCGTGAACGATACCGACGGTTCGTGTCCCTCGGCGCCGACAAGGGTGCTCAAGGCATCACCGATGTGTGCGACGGATGCTTCTTCCGCGACTGCGCCTATTTCGCCGGGGCCGTAGAGCGATGCGAACGTCGCGAGCCAACTGCAGACCAGGTCGCGGCTTTCGAGCCGGCCGCCGGTGATCAGCGCGCTTCCGCAGGCCAGGAGGTTCAGGTAGTAGATGCCGTCGTCCGTGGCTCCGATGGGTGCGATCAGCAGCGAACCGCCCTCTGGTTCGAGGAAGAGCTCGGAAGCCAGCCGGTTGAACCGCGACAGCTTGAGGCGAACCTGGGTCGGCGCCACGTCCCTGCCGTCCACAGAGCAGCCGATCTCCCGCGACAAAGTGTGTCGCGCTGCGACGAGCGCGTTTGCGTCGCCAGGCGGGCAGTCGAGCGTGAACTCGAGGAAGCGGTCGGTCTCGCGGACAAGAACGATCCTTGTGTCCGCAAAGTCCGAATCCGCAAGCGCCTGATGCAGCACTCGTGACATCGCCAGCACTCGGCCAGCGTCGCCTACTCCGGACGGTCGCCGTTCCCGGCGTTCGTCGCGGTGAGCACCACCGCCCCGGTAACGGTTCCTGAAGACGAAGACGAAGATTCCCGCTGCCGCGAGAGTGGCTGCGGCACCGCCGACAAACTCGACAGGCAGGGTCGGCAGCGGTGGCCGTGATTTCGGCTGCTGGCTCTGGCCATCGGGCGGAGGCTCTTCGGTGATGCCGGCCGGCGCCGTGCTCGGCGTAGGCTGCGGGGTTGCCACCTCAATGGTCGGCGTGGGTACGACTGGCGTCGGCTCTACCCCGTCCTCGTCGTCCGTCTCACTCAACTCGTCTGGCGTCGGCAGCGGGATGGCGGTCTCGTCCTGAGGGAGGTCGAGCGTCCAGCCGGCGTAGATCAGATTCGGGTTGGTGAACGTCCGACCATCCGCCATCTGGCGGTGCTGGTTCAAGTTCCAGAGTTCGGTCCAACGGAATCCGTCCCCGAGTAGCCGCTCGGCGATGGCCCAGAGGCTGTCGCCAGACACGACCGTGTACGAAGTCGCGACGAGAGTGGCCTGTTCCGGCGCAGAGTCCGGCGCGGGCACGACGGAATCGATGATCTCCCGCGAGTGTGCTGGCGCGACCACGGAGACGGTCGCTGCCTCACCGGAACTGGCCGCCGCGAGGCCTGGCTGGAACGATGCTGTGAGGACGATCGTCCCCGCGAGCGCACCATCGACCATGTGGCGAACGAGCGGGAGGGTGAGCGGCTCTGTGATGCGGAGCCCAGTGCGCGCCCAGGCGGCACCACCGGTAACCGATGAAGCGGTGCCGAGTACCACGCGCAGCACCACCGACACGGCAAGGTAGCCGAGCGCAAGCCACGCGAGGCTCCCGGCCACCGCGACCACGTCATCGTCCCGCAGCTGCGCGCCGCCGAGAACGTCCCGCACATGATCCCAGTCGGGAACGGACAGCAACATCGCCGGTGGACCGACGAACCGCCACAGCAACGTCCCCACCAGGGCGAGAAGCGCTACCAATGCGACCAGTCCGAGGCGCGTGCTTCGTGCTTGGATCGGCGATGCTGCTGTCATACGTGCTCCTCTCAGCGGCTCGTCAGGATCGACTGGAGTTGCTGGACCGGGTAGTCGGTCGTGAACGTGCGGGCGATCGGCGCCAGCGATTCCCACGCGCCACCGTTCACCCGGTATTCGGCGTCGAAGCTGACTTCGATGGTGATGTTGTAGGCCCCGCCGTTCGCCAGGGAGGACTGCTCGTAGATGTGCTGCACGTCGCTCTCTTCCGGGAACGGACGGCCAAGGGAGTTCGTCTCGATTGCCCTGCCATCCCCGAAGCTCCAGCGATAGGTGACCGGCTGCACCTGGACCTCGACGGTGATGCTGGCGAGGGTGTCGGATGAACTGATCGGATCGCCGCTATAGCCGTCCACCCAGAACCACGACTCAAGCGCGACAAGCCCGGTCGATGGATTCGCACGGATGGAGAGTTCCGGGATTGGAAGCTGATTGAGCAGCTCCATCGCGACGACCCGGGGGTCAACCGCGCCGCTGCCAACTACCACGGTGACGTTGCCGCTCGCGGCGGCGCTCCGCGGAATCCAGACAACGGCGAAGAAGCCATCGTCACAGACCACAGTCCAGGGGCTTTCTCCCGGATGAAGTGGCGCCTCACGCTGGAACCACGCGGAAAGCGACAGGCCGATGTTCATGGCATCTGCCTCGCAGGAAGGCTGGGAGCCCGTGCTGACAGACGTGCTGCTCCCTCCCGACGGTGCGTTACTTCCCGGAGTGGCGTCCGTGATGCTGATCCTGATGGTTACTCCGTTGGGGCCAGAATCGACGCTGACCGTTCCGGCCGGTGTGGTTGGGCGCGGAGTAGCGGGTTGTCCCGGAGACGGACCCGGCGATTGGGCATGCACGGTCGCTGTCACCGGCAGCGCGATGAGGACGGCCGAAGCCAGCCATATCAACACACCGGGCCTCACTGCTGGCGAACGCTTCGAGTGACTGTCCATTGTCCATCGACCTTTTCCAGGAAGAATGTGTCCTTGAGCAGTTCGCCCGTACCTTCGGCCTCGGGCGGCTCCTTGGTCACCGGATCGACGTAGAAGCTGTTGTTTGTCATTTCGTCGTAGACCACGGCCGTCGTCTCGGACGATTCGACAACGATCGGGTTGTGCTCGATTACGACACGGAGCGCGACGCCCTGCGCGCGAAGCATCTCCACCTCACCCTGAACACGAGCCAGCTCCTCCGGGCCAGCGAGATCGGCGACCAGATCGGCATTCAGATCCAGGACGGCCGCGGCATATCGATCCCAATACGCGAGGTACGACTCGATCACTTCGTCCTCGATGCTCACTGTTGCCGTCGGAGGGGCGGTACCCGTCGCCGTGGCTGAGAGAGAGGCATCCGGCGTGGGCGTGTCGGACGCGTCGTCATCCCCACCGCACGCACCGAGAGGCAGCATTGCTGAGAGGCTAATCATCAGAATCGCGAGTCGAGTTCGAGCGTGCTGCCTCATCCCCACCTCCCTACGGCCCCGTCGCGTCCACGCCGTAGCGCGGCTCCGCTGATGCGCGGGCGTTCACGTCCACATCGTCGATGCCAATCAGGCCCAGGAAGCTGGTTGACGCCTGCCGGCTGACGCTGACCTCGACGGACTCCGGCGACGTCGAGATCTCGTAGCTCACGCCGTCTTCCGCGTCGAGGTAGCGCACTGCCGTCTCGCGAGCCCAGCGTTCGTCGAGCACGACGTCGCCGGTCGCCCGGTATACGTCCTCATCTATTCGCATGGCGGCCGCCGCCGCGGCGGCATCGGCCGCGTTCTGGAGATCGCGACGTTGCGCGAAGACGAGGCCGCCATCGGAGACGAGCCCGACGACGCTCACCAGGCCGACCATCATCACCGCCACCATCACCAGAGCTTGGCCCTCCTCGCGACGCAGAGCGTTCATCGCGCTACCGCCTCCCGGCTGCGGTACTGCTCCACTTGCTCCGTGTGGCTGGAACTGACCTCGACTTCGAAGAAGCTGAGGAGCGGCAGGTCCGAAAGCGGGACCGTGTAGCTGACATCCGCCGTGACTTCACCGCCCCGGACAAAGCCCTTGGCGTCGACATCGATAGTCAGCCGCTCTTCAGCCAGCCCGTAGCCCGATGCGGCAGCGAGGCCGGCATCCAGCGCGTTGGTGGTCCCTTGCTCCTCTGACGGAGCAACCGCCAAGGTCCGGCTCGCCTCCCGCGCGGCCGCTTGGACCGCGACCTTGGCGTCGGTAATCCGA
>CALFYR010000011.1 GCA_937954195.1 uncultured Dehalococcoidia bacterium | reverse complement strand
GGCCGCTGGTGGCCGATTCCGTCCTCGATCTCGTCGGCGCGACACCGCTCGTGCGGTTGAACCGGGTGGTCCCGGCAGAAGCGGCGACGGTGCTCGGCAAGATGGAGAGCCTGAACCCGGGCGGCAGCGTCAAAGACCGTATCGCCCTTTCGATGATCGACGACGCCGAGGCTTCGGGCCGCTTGAAGCCGGGCTCGACCATCGTCGAACCGACTTCCGGCAATACCGGCATTGGCCTGGCGCTGGTGGCCGCGGTGAAGGGCTACCGCATCATCCTGACGATGCCCGAAGACATGTCTCTGGAGCGACGCCGCCTGCTCGAACGCTATGGCGCCGAGCTTGTGCTGACGCCAGCCATCGAGGGGATGACGGGCGCCGTGTTCGCCGCGCAGGAACTGTGCCGCGAGAACCCCGACTACTTCATGCCACAACAGTTCGAAAATCCATCGAATCCGGCGATACACGAGCGAACGACGGCCCGGGAGATCCTTGAGGCGACCGGACGCCGCATCGACGCGTTCGTGGCCGGTGTAGGCACCGGCGGGACAATTACGGGCGTCGGCCATGTGCTGCGGCAAGAGTTCGGCGATAGGGTGCTGATCGTGGCGGTCGAACCGTCGCGGTCGCCGGTGCTCAGCGGCGGCAGGGCCGGGATGCACGGCATCCAGGGGATTGGCGCGAGCTTCGTCCCCGGTGTGCTGGACCGCACCGCCTACGACGAAATCATCCGCGTCGAAGACAAAGACGCGATGGCGTTCAGCCGCAGGCTCGCGCGCGAGGAGGGCATCCTCGCGGGGATTTCGGCCGGCGCGAATGTGTTCGCCGCGAGGAAGATCGCCGAGCGGCTGGGAGCGGGCAAAACGGTCGTGACCGTCATCTGCGATACCGGGGAGCGCTACCTCAGTGTCAACATGTAACGAGTAGTAACCCGCACACCAAACGTGCGTTGCTTTGTGCAACCATGGATCACCGCTGACCGTCGCCGAAGGAGGGCTCCTATGTCAGTCAACGTCTACATCCCCACGCCGTTCCGCCACCTGGTTGGAAACCGCGCGACTGTTCGAGCGAAGGGCTCGACCATTTCGGATCTGCTGAATGACCTGGACCACCAGTTCCCGGGATTCAAGGCGCAGGTGGTCGATGGCACGGGGACACGGGCGCCCCACATCAACATCTACGTGAACCAGGTGGAGATCGAGAACCTGGCGGGCGAGGCCACGCAGGTGAAGGAAGGCGATGAGGTGGCCGTCATTCCGGCGCTGGCCGGCGGCGCGCCGACGGTACTCACCCCGGAGATGGTCGAGCGCTACAGCCGCCACCTGATCATGCCGCAGGTCGGCAGCTCCGGGCAGCGGAAGATCATCGAATCGAAGGTGCTCATCATCGGCGCGGGTGGCCTCGGCTCGCCGGTGGCGCTGTACCTCGCGCTGGCCGGCATCGGCAAGATTGGCATCGTCGACTTCGACGTGGTCGATCGTTCGAACCTGCAGCGGCAGATCCTTCACCAGACGGACGATATCGGGAAGCCGAAGGTTGTTTCGGCGCGGGAGACGCTCGAAGCCCACAATCCGAACATCGAGGTTGTGGTCCACGAGGCGCCCATCACCAGCGACAACGCCTTCGAAATCCTGAGCCAGTACGACATGGTGGTGAACGGCGCGGACAACTTCGCCACGCGCTACCTGGTGAACGATGCGGCCTACCTGCTGAAGAAGCCGCTCATCGATGGATCGATCCTGATGTTCGACGGGCAGGCAACCACGTACATCCCGGGCAAGGGCTGCTACCGCTGCCTGTACCCGGCGCCGCCGCCGCCCGGCCTGGTGCCGAGCTGCGCTGAAGCCGGCGTGTTGGGCGCGATGTGCGCGACCATCGGCAGCATCCAGGCGACGGAAGTCCTGAAGCTGGTGCTGGAAGTCGGCGAGCCGCTCGTCAACCGTCTGCTGCTGTACGACGCACTGACGCTGGAGTTCCGCATTGTGAAGGTGCGGCGCGACCCTGAGTGCCCGCTCTGCGGCGACAACCCGACCGTGACGGAGCTGATCGACTACGAGCAGTTCTGCGGCTCGCCGATCCCGCACGCGCTTGCGCCCACGGGCGGCTAGATCGAACGAAGAATGGGCGCATCGGTTGATGCGCCCGAACCAACACAGAACACTCACGGCGCGAGCCGCCGCCAACGAAGGAGCCCTCCCAACCGATGACGAGTGCGACAGCCCCAACCGTCAATGTCCGCGTGACCGCCGTTCTGCAGAAGGTGACCGGCGGTAAGAAGACCGTCGAAGCGAATGGCGCCACCGTGGCGGCCGTGTTCGACGACATCGAGACGAAGTTTCCCGGGTTCAAGGAGCAGGTGTATGGGCCGGACGGCAAGCCGCACCGGTTCGTGAACATCTACCTGAACGACGAAGACATCCGCTACACCGGCGGCGTTGAGACGGCGCTCAAGGCTGGCGATACGCTGGATGTCCTGCCCGCACTTGCGGGCGGCTGCTAGGCCACCGGGAGACACCGTGACGCTGTACCGGTCCGTCATCGAGATGATTGGCAACACCCCGATGGTGGAGCTGCGCTCGTTCGCGCCCCGGCCGGATGTGCATATCTACGCCAAGCTCGAAGGGCAGAACCCGACCGGTTCCGTGAAGGACCGGATCGCGAAGTACATGATCGAAGCGGGCGAGAAGAGCGGCGAACTGAAGCCCGGCGCCACCATCCTGGAGCCCACCTCCGGCAATACGGGCATCGGCCTGGCGATGATCGGTCGCGTGAAGGGATACAAGGTCGTCTGCGTGATGCCCGAGAGCGTGAGCGAAGAACGCACCTTCCTCTTGAAGGCGTACGGCGCGGAGATTATCTACACGCCCGGCGACCTGGGTTCGAACGGTTCGATCGCACGCGCGAAGGAAATCGTGGCCGAGAACCCCGGCAAGCACTACTTCCCCTACCAGTACGGGAACGAGGCGAACCCCCGCGCACACTACGAAACGACCGGACCGGAAATCCTTCGGGACCTGCCACAGACGACGGCGTTCGTCGCGGGGCTGGGTACTGGCGGTACGCTCACCGGCACGGGACGCTACCTGAAGGACCACAAGCCGGGCGTGAAGATCATCGCCGCGGCGCCCCACCCCGGCGACCTCGTCCAGGGGCTGCGGGCGCTGGAGGAAGGGTTCATCCCGCCGATCTTCGACGAGACCGTCCTCGACGGGAAAATCGTGGTCGATAGCAAGAGCAGCTTCGCGATGTCGAAGGACCTCACCACGAAGGAAGGCCTCTTTGTGGGCATCAGCTGCGGCGCGGTGGTGCGAGCCGCGATCAAGGCCGCCGAACGGCTCGAAGGCGAGCAGCACATCGTGTGCCTGCTTGCCGATGGCGGATGGAAGTATCTCTCTTCGAACCTGTGGACCACCGAATGGGAAGATCAGCCGGACGAGGTCGAGAACAAGATCTGGTGGTGAGGCAATTGTCGATTGACGATTGTCGATTTTCGGTTGGTCAGACCAGTTCGCCAGGCCAAGACCATGAGGTCAGGCGACCACCAGCAGCTCAGGCGAACTTCATGAGGATGACGGCCGCATAGAGGGTGGCGAAGAGGGCGGTCGTGCTTGCGATGCGGGCCATGGTGGCGCTCCGTGTCTGGGTTCGTACCCAGAACAACGGTGGGGAGCCGGCGAAAGTTCCATTGAGGGGGCGGATCGAACGACCGGGCTCCCACCGAAGTGCCTCGTAGTCTAGGTTT
>CALFYR010000010.1 GCA_937954195.1 uncultured Dehalococcoidia bacterium | reverse complement strand
GTTGATTGGCAGATTCGGAGCCACCGGGTGGTGTACGCGCGATGTACACTTTCGTACCGTGAACGCTGCGGAATCCCTGGATGTCTCGCGCTACGCGAACGAGGCGATCGAGCGCATGCTTGCCGTCGTCGGGACGTCCACGGCGGTGGATTGGCGTTCGGTCATCGAAAAAGGGCTCGCTGCCGCCTACCAACAGCAGGACGCGGCCGGGCTGGTCTCGATGGTCCAGCTGGTCTCCCACCTGCTCGATGGCCAGGGCCGGTTCGAGGACGTCATCGGCGAGCTGGATCACGCGCTTGCGTTCGCCCGCTCGTCGCCGGATGCGATGGTCATCCTCCACGGCATCAAGGCGTCGGCCCTCGCGGCTCCGGGCCGGTTCGAAGAGGCACGCATCTCGCTGCTCGCCGGGAAGGCTCATCTCGGTGGAGCGGCGGCGCCGGCGCGCACGCGCTATCACGTCTTTGCAAAGGTCGTCGCCTGGCAGGGTCTTGAGGACTATGACGAAGTCGCCACCGATGCGCTGCTGGACGACTGCCTGGCCCATGGGTTGCCACGCGACCGGTCGTTCCTGCTGAGCTGGTACGTGCCGTTCCTGGCGAGCAGGGGCGATCGCCGCACGGCCCACCCATGGATTCGCCACATCCGGATCGATGCGCAAGCATCAGGGAGCCGCTGGCGGCAGTCAGACGCCGCAGCGTTCGAGCACTGGGACGATTTCCTCAGTGAGCCCGAGTTTCGCCGGGGCGCTCCGCCCGCCGACCGCGCGAATGCGATGTCGGTGTGGCGCTCGGAGGCCGTTCGGTTGCGTGAAGCGTGCCTGCGAAGGGATGGCGAATCGGCCGAGGCGGCGCTCCACAACATGGGAGCGGCTCGCCCCCGGCTCGGGACTGCCGAGGTTGGCGCTGTGGAGGACTACCAGCTGGCGTTCGAGGCGTTCGAACGTGTGACCGAAATCGAACCCGGCGATCCGCCGGCGGTAGTGCACCTCAACAATCTCGGCGCCGTCCTCGCGCGGGCCGAGGCCGTCGCCCTCGCCGGGTCGCAGCACGATGCAGGCAGCTGGGCAGAAGTCCTCCCCGAACTGCTGCCCGGTGAAGTTACCTGCTCGCTGGAATGGCCGCTCTCCGTTCAGCGGTTACGCGGGCTTCTGCTGCTTCGGGCAGGGAACGTCCGGGCGGCACGCGCCGAGCTTCAGGCAGCACTGGATTGGTGCCAGGCCGCGGGATTCTCCACGGAGGAATCGATCTCGCGGCTGCAACTGGGAGAGCTCGGCGCATCGGCTGAACTGCGCGTACCCGAACGGACGTGGCGGGAGCACCGGCGCCAGGGTTCCGATAGTCTGCGTTCCCACGGCTATGACCCACTTCCGCATACATTCGCCGTTGCCCACAGCCTGACCTTGAGTTCCCGGAACCGGCTGGCCGAACGGCTGACGCGGAGAGAGGTGGAGGTGCTGGCCCTGTTGGCCGGCGGACTTACGTACCGGCAGGCAGCAGCGCAACTCGGTGTGGCGCAACCGACGGTGCAGACGCTTGCTCACCGGGTGTACGAAAAGCTGGGAGTCAGCGGCAAGCGCAACGCCGCCGCTGAAGCCAGGCGCCTCGGGATACTCTGACCCCGAGGCCACCTGCCGCCGAATGCCGGTCCGCGACGTGAATAGTTACCGCGACAACCACAACGGGATTCAACGTGCCGATGTACACACCTCGTACACCGAAACGTCCGTCCTTTTCGCGGCGGGCCTGGTGAGGGTTTGCAGCGGACCCTCAAAGCTATACTGAGCCCCGTCCTATGAAGTGGAAGTACCAGACTGGAAGAGCGGAATGACCGAACCGGGACGCCGGACTGGCCGGCTGCAATCCATCGGCCCGTATACGCTCATCGACCGGCTTGGCGCCGGCGGCATGGGTACGGTGTACCGGGCCCTGGACCGGCGCTCCGGCACAGTCGTCGCCTTCAAGCTCCTCCACGAGCACATCGCCGCCGACCCGACGGCCGTCGAGCGCTTTCGCCGGGAGGCACATGTCGCGAGCCTGCTCCGGTCCGCGTATGTGGTGCGCACGCTCGAATTCGGACAGGACGACGGCCGGTACTACCTGGTCACCGAATTCGTCGAGGGGCGCAGCCTTGCCGAACTCCTCGCGGAAGGGGCCGTCGAACCGCTCGCGGCTGTGGATATCGTCACGCACGCGGCATTGGCCCTGGATGAAGCCGAAAGCCGCGGCATCGCCCATCGCGACATCAAGCCCGACAACATCCTGGTCACCGAGGACGGCTCCGCGCGCCTGGCAGATTTCGGCATCGCGACCCTCTCGTACCTTGATGGACTCACGCGGGCGGGCACCTACGTTGGCACCGTGGCGTATTCGGCGCCGGAGCAGCATCGCGGCGATGCGGATATCCGCTCCGACATCTATTCCCTGGGCGTTGTGTTGCATCAGCTGTTCACCGGGGAGCGACCGTTTGATGGGGCCACGCCTGCCGAAACGATGCGCCTGCACGCAGAAGCGCCGCTCCCGTCCGAGCGCCTCGCCACCCTGCCCCCCGCGATCAAAGACATCATCGAACGATGCCTCGCGAAGGACCCCGCCGACCGTTTCCAGCACGCATCGGAACTCATTGCCGCGCTGAATGCCGCCCGCTCCGCCGCCGAGTCGTACCGAATGCCCGCTGCGCCTGCGCTTGCGCCGGCGATCGCTGCTGCCGCCGCGGCAGGTGTTGACGCCACCGCGACATCGGCTGTCCCGCCCGTTGAGAGCCCCCCTTCATCGGGCACGGTGCAGCCCGTCCGGGAAAGCGCCGGTGGCAGCTCAAGACCGCGAAACCCGAAACCGTGGCTCATTGGCGCGGGTGTGGCGGCGCTGTTGCTGGGCGGATTCGCCGCCGCCT
>CALFYR010000009.1 GCA_937954195.1 uncultured Dehalococcoidia bacterium | reverse complement strand
CCGAACGGCGTGCTCAATCCCGGGATCCTGTTGTGAGCATCGATGGCCGCGACCTGGCCGTGCTGCTCGAGCACAGCCATGCGTTCCTCGACTTCCGCCTCGCAGGCATCGCGGATGAGGACATCGTCCAGACCATTCCCGGCGCGACGATCTCCTCCATCGCCCACATCTACGTTCACGCCGCGATGACCGAGGACGAGACCGTCAGCCGCGCGCTCGGCCACGAACCACTCCGGCACGACGAACGCTACAGGGACCTGCTCCCCACGGGCGTAGCCGTCGCCCCTGAATGGGACCCGTCACAGTTCTTCGAACCAACCCTGCACGACTACGTCGCGGAAGTCCGTCAGCGCGGCAAGGCGGGCCTGGCGACGCTCGGCAGCGAGGCGATCACCCGTGATGTCCCGTTCTACCGCCTGCTGGTGCGGGACGGCCGCTGGGATGTCGCGAAGGAGCAAGCCCCGCTGCACTTCCTGCTCAACGACAACGTGGTGCTCCACACGTTCGAACACGTCGGAGAGATTGCCGCGTTACGAGGTGTCGCCGGTGGCGACGGCATCCCCGTTGGCGCCCCGGCCTGGTCTCGCCCCTAGGAGCCATCTCCCGACTGGTAGAGCGCGAAGGGCGCCCCCTGGGGGTCGCGGAGCACCGCGTACCCGCCACTCCCTTCCGAATCGACACTCGGCCCGGCCACAAGCGTTGCTCCCCGCTCGGTCGCTGCCGCCACAGCCGCCGCCACATCAGCGACCGTGAAGTAGACGAGCCACACCGGTGGCAAACCTTCATTCTGTCCGCGCGCGTGGCACACGCCGGCGACCGGTGCGCCGCTCCCGGGGACCGTGAGCGTGAAATCCGCGTAGCCGCCCATGTCCGTGTCCTGGCTTTCGAGGCCGACGACCGCCGCGTAGAAGTCGCGAAGTGGGCCCGCGTTCTCGACGGTGATATCGACCCAGCCAATCGTCCCGAGATTCTCCGCAGCCATGGCGCCCTCCATCCGGAATTCCGCCACAGTCTGCCACGCCGCAGAGGCGTTCGGTTAACCCGGGCAAACCGCACCCCTCGACGTTCCCACCTCCGATCTGGAACATGGAAGTATGCTGCACCTTCGAATCATCGCTGCACCCCTGCTCCCCGTCGCGCTCGTTTTCGGCGCCGCCTGCGGTGATGACGACGACACCGACCCCACCCAGACGCCGACTGGCGAGACACCATCCGCCACGGCGGCGAACGAAACGCCCTCGGCGACCGGTACGCCGTTCCAGGGCGATACCGCCCCGGTCACCGCGACTGCCCCCGCAGGGCTCGAACCACCCATCCTCCAGGACGTCCGCGCGGCCAGCCACGAAGGCTTCGACCGCATCGTGTTCGAGTTCGAAGGCGACGGGCTGCCCGGCTATTCCATCTCCTACACGACCGGCGCGGTTGCCTGCGGCAGCGGCGAAGACCGGGCGGCCGAGCTCGGTGAAGGCACCGTCCCACCCGCCATCCTCCGCATCCAGATGCAGCCCGCGAACGCCCACACCGAAGCCGGCGAATCCACCGCGCCGCTCGACCTCCAGCCCAACCTCTCCACCATCCGCGCGGGCTTGCTGACCTGCGACTTCGAGGCCGATGTGACCTACCACCTGGCCCTGACCGCGGAGCAGCCGTTCGCCATTTCCACGTTGAACGACCCTCCCCGCCTCGTGGTTGATGTCGCCAACGATTAACCGGCCTGCCCCCGGGACGGGAGGGGGCACTTTCACCTTTGCCTCCGGGCTTTCGCCTTTGTCCGGGGTCTCTCACCTTTCGCCATTCACCTCTATCCGGGTACGCTAGCTGGCAATGAATCCCACCCTGCGCTCCCGTACCCGGGTCGTCGTCACCGGCCTTGGCGCCATCACTCCAGCCGGCCAATCCGTTGAGGAATTCTGGGACAACCTGGTCAATGGCCGCTCCGGCATCGACTTCATGACCATGGCCAACCCGGAAGGCTTCGCCTGCAAGGTCGCGGGCGAAGTGAAGGAGTGGGAGCCGAAGAAGTTCATCGAGCACAAGGCCGCCCGCCGTATGGCACGGTTCTCGCAGTTCATGGTCGCGGCCGCAGGTCAGGCACTCGCCGATTCGGGCCTGGACCTCGAAGCCGAAGATCGAGACCGCATCGCGGTGCTCATCGGCAACGGCGGCGGTGGCTACCCGGATATCCAGGAAGCGGCGAACATCCTGTTCACGCGCGGCGGCATGAAAATCGACCCGCTCTACCTGGCGCGCTCGCTCGGCAATATGGCCGCGGCCCAGGTCTCGCTGCAGTTCGGCATCCGCGGCTACAACGGCACCATCGTGACTGCCTGTGCCGCCGGAACGCAGGGCATCGGCGAAGCATCCAT
>CALFYR010000008.1 GCA_937954195.1 uncultured Dehalococcoidia bacterium | reverse complement strand
GTGGCGGAGAGGGTGGGATTCGAACCCACGGTAGCTTGCACTACACACGCTTTCCAGGCGTGCCTGATCGTCCACTCCAGCACCTCTCCGCGGGCGTGACGAACCGTAATCGTAGCAGGCGCGGGGCTTACTGGCGCTCAGTCGCGGCGGTGTTTGGTCCGCCGGTCGAAGCGGTCCCAGCCTTCGTCCATCGCCTCACGGGCGCCTTCACGGCCGGCTTCCAGCATGTCCTTCGCCGTATCGCCGATGCCCTGCACGATGGCTCGTGCCCAGCCCACGATGGGGTTTTCGCGTGGTTCATCCTCAAAGGCTTCCGCCTCGTAGCGAACGGGTTCCGGTTCGGGGCTCGTCATTTCTTCTTCCTGCGGCCCTTCACGCGGTTGGGCAGGTTCGTGACCGCACCGATTCCGCTTCGGACGCCCTTCGCCACCGCGTAGACGCGGATGATCGGGGAGGCAATGGTCTCGCCGGCGAACTCGGTCGTGCCCTTCACGTTGTCAATGGACTGGCGGAGGGAATCGAGCGCCGGGGCGGCGTTATCGCGCATGACTTTGCGGGCCATCGCGATGAGGAAGAGGAGAGCGATCATGGCGGCCACGAAAACGATGCCGCCGATCACGAAGAAGCCGGCGCTCAGGACGATGACGATATCGCGCCATTCGCTCCACGAGTCGGGAGCGGCCCAGGAATCGGCGCCCCAGTCGTCCGGCCAGATGTTGCCGCCGAAGTAGCCATCCACGAACCAGGACGCAAGGAGGTAGATAAGTGCGAGCACGAGCGCGCCCGAAAGAAGCCACAGGACAAAGCGCATGCCGCGAACCTCCGTCTTTACACTTGATGATAGGTTGGTATGGGGCGCGAGGCAAAAGATGGGCGGAAGTTCGAACCCGAATGTGAAGTGCGTCGCATTCGAGGAGGCTCCGAAGCTCCTATTAGGGTAATCCCGAATGCCTCCGGATTGGCGGTTCCCACAGAATGGAGGCATCCAGAACGAAGGCCCAGAATGCGCGCCATCGATACAGCTGCGGTTCATCTTGCGTCGGGTGGCAGCCTGGGTCACCTGGAGGAGAGGTTGCCCTTGTCCGGGACTATCCTGGTCGTCGATGACGACGATCCCGTCCGGGTGATGCTGGCGCGTCTGCTCCGGACCCAGGGGTACACGGTGCTGCAGGCAGCTCACGCGGCAGAAGCACGCGCGATCCTGGATACGAAACGGCCAAACCTGGTGATCAGCGACATCGTGATGCCCGGGGAGTCCGGCATCGAGCTGCGGCGCGGGATCCTGGAGCGATGGCCCGACCTGCCCGTCATCCTTATCAGCGGGTACAGCGCCGAAGGGCCGGCGGAATTCGCCGCGCGCACACCAAACACCACCTTCGTCCAGAAGCCGTTCGCGGCCGACCACTTCCTCGCGCTCGTCGAGCGGACGCTCGAGGACATCCACGCCGACTCTTAATCCGACTGCCCCGAGGCCCACTTGCGGTCTGAGGGCTCGCGGCTGCTTCCCCGAACGGCCCTGCGCGAGCGATTCGCAGGCATTCAAGATGTCACCGGACGGAGGACTTTGCCGTGACTGCTGTGATCGATTCCCCGAACGAATCTACCCGTGGGTGGGTAGTAGATGTCGCAACGCACCGGATTATGCGGAAGGGGGTATCGACTGCCGCCCGGCAGGACGGAGGCGATAAGGTGTCGACGAATGAGCTCAACCCGCTAGAGGACGTGAAGGGCGCAGCGAAGCTTCTGAAGGACGTGCACCCCGTGCGCGCCATGAAAGAGGCCCTGGAGAAGGGCGCCGAGCTGATCGACCCGGTGGAAGCGGACATCCGCGCGATGGAAATCGATGAGGATTCGCGGAACGAGACGCCCGCGGCTGGCCCGATGGATTCGCGGCGGCCCGCTGACGTGCATGCGCACCCGGATACGCGCGAACTGGGGCGCGAGCACCCAAGGCTCTAACCGGGGTTCCTAGCCGGCTTTGCGAGCTGCTTCGCGCAGATAGTCCTCGTTGTACCAGACGGCCGCGAGGATGCTTTCCCATTCCCAGCCGAGCTTGAGCAGCCGTTCGGTGAGCATGAGCTGGGTCGCCGTTTCGTTCGTAACGGTGGACATCATGTCGGCGAGCAGGTCGGCGGCTTCGGGGCCGAGGATGTCGTTGATCTGGACTTCGCGGCGCTGGGCATTGGCGCGGTAGGCGAGGGTGGAGATAGCCATGCGGCGCGTTTCGGAGTCATCCGGCAGCAAGTACGGGTCGGAGATAAACGTGTAGCGCGGGTCCATCGCAGCGGCCTCGGTATGTGCTCGAAGACGATATTGAAATGGGAAGGTTATCGTGTCTCTCAGGGGAAACCCGAAGGTGATCACCACAAACGTGGGGTTCATCGCGAGCTGGCGGTATGCTCAGGCGGATGAGCCAGGCACCAACCACGACACCCGCGCCCGTCTTCGACGAAGAGACGATCCGGCGGCTGGTCCCGCCCTACCGGGTGATATTGCACAACGACGACCACAACTCGATGGACCACGTCGTGCTCTCGCTGCGGCGGTGTGTGCCTTCGCTGACGGTGGAGGAGGCGGTGGAGATCATGTTCGCGGCCCACAATCACGGCCAGGCCACGGTGATCGAGTGCCCGAAGGAGGCGGCGGAGCACTACCGCAACTGCCTCGAATCCGCGGGACTGACCGCGACAATCGAACCTGCCGGGTAAACCGATACTGGCATTTGAATGGACGACGTGTGCTACGCTAGATCTGTGGCAGCAGACCGCAAGGACTGCGCCCTTTGCCCGGCACGAAGTTCCTCTCCCTCTCATTGCAGCTGACCGGTTTCCCGCTGTTCTCTCGTGAGTCGTCGATGGCCTTCCGTCGTGCCGGTGAGGCATGCCACGAGAACGAACAGCGAAAAGGAACGCGCAATGAAACTCTATGTAGGCAATCTCAGCTACGACACAACCGACCAGGACCTGGCCAACGCCTTTGGCGCCCATGGTGAACTGCGCACCGCGCAGGTGGTCATGGACCGCGAAACCGGCCGCTCCCGCGGCTTTGGCTTCGTGGAGATGGACGACCGGGGCCAGGCCGAGGCGGCGATGAACGCCCTCAACGGCCAGCAGCTCCAGGGCCGCACCCTCGTCGTCAACGAAGCGAAGCCCCGCGAGGACCGCGGCGGCGGTGGTGGCTATGGCGGCGGTAGCCGCGGCGGCTATGGCGGCGGCAATCGTGGTGGCGGCGGCTACGGCGGTGGCCGTGGCGGCAGCGGCGGCGGCAACTACAGCGGCAACCGCCGCTTCTAGGAATTGCGGCCGCGGTTCGCCCAGATATGGTTGAAACGCGGCCTACCGGATTCACGAATGTGGTAGGGTGAGTGCACACAGGGCTCTCACCCTACCTCTCAACTCTGAAGGAGGCCTGATGGCAGGCAA
>CALFYR010000007.1 GCA_937954195.1 uncultured Dehalococcoidia bacterium | reverse complement strand
GACCTCGCCGGCCTCGGGTTCAACACCCCGGCTATCCCGGACGGTTTCGAAGTGACCCGGTCGTACCACTCCGGTACCGACATCGCCGATGGCTGCGACGAACCGGAAGGCTTCGCTCCCTACTACAACCTCAGCTGGACGCTCACCAACGGTGGCGACACCATCGATGTCTCGGTCAGCCGCTACGAAGGCTCCGACTCGACCGGCGAAGGTTGGATCAGCGACTACGGCATCAACTGGAGCGGCACGAACGGCGACTACTTCTCCGTGAACGCCTGGTCCAATGGTGTGTCGCCGGTCGTCGACCGCGATGTCCTCATTGCCATCGCCGAGAGCCTCGACCCGAACTTCGACGTCGAAAAGCTCAAGGACGAACCCGGTGGCGCCAAGCCGCTTCCGATCGCGGAAGCGGAAGCGCGCGCTGCTGATTCGGTCTCCGATGGTGGTGGTGCGACGCCCCCGGACTCCGGGCGCTAACGAAGCTATCCCCCAGGGCGAGCGGAGAGCGGATGGAAGAGGGTCCCACCTTTCGGAAGGGTGGGACCCTCTTCGCGTTACTCGACTTCGACCAGCAGGTCGCCTTCCCGAACGACGTCACCCTGCTTCACATGGACCGCCCGGACGGTCCCATCAGCGCTCGCGACAACCCGGTGCTCCATCTTCATCGCCTCAAGCATCACCAGCGGCTGGCCCGCCTGCACCGCATCACCCTCCGCCACTCGCACCGCCGCGATGGTGCCCGAGAGCGGTGCGGTGATGGCCGTAGCGCCTTCGCTGGCGGTATGGGCGCGGCGTGGGAGGGGTGGGGGCGGGACTGCTGTGAAAACAAGGTCGTCTCGGTGCTCTAAGTCGCCCCCTTCGGGTTCAACGCAAATCTCATTGATTGCCCCGTACGGCTGCGAGAGTTCGAACCGGAGTCCGCCCGCGATCACAAGAAAACTGTCATCAGTTTGTCCTCGCAAAGTCCGGCATGCGATTCGGTCGACGCCGATGACCACTGCACCTATCGATGGCGATTCGCGGAGTATGCCCACATCAACCGTCTCGTTTCCAGCGCGAAGCGTCATCGAGCGTGGCCCGGCGCCATACCAGCGAATAGAACGCCCGAAAATCGATTCGTTTCGTCGCGAAGGCCACGCGTATCGCATCGCCCCCAGTCCCCAGGCCGCGGCGGCCCACCATTCCCGAGGGACGGCGCGTTTGCCCAGCAGAACGTCGAGATTGCGTTCCAGCCACGTCGTGTCGCACAGGCCGGCGATGAATTCCTCAGAAGACGCGATGCGCTGAAGAAGGGCGTCGTTTGTTCGAACGCCTTCAACGAGTGTCCGGCCACCCCTCCGTCCGGCGGCAACGGCTTCGCTTCTCTCAGGCTCGTGTATCACGCGCTTCATGACCAGTGAGTCGTACTGGCCAGGTACGGAGTCCCCGTCCTCGTATCCGGCCTCGAGGCGCTCGTCGCGATCCCAACCCGATGAGATGAGTGAAACAATGCGCTCGATCCGTCCCGAACTCGGCCGGAACCCGTCCCACGGGTCCTCCGCGTTGATCCGGAACTCGATCGCGTGGCCTTCGAACGTCACGTCCTCCTGCCGCAGCGGCAGCGGCTCGCCGGCGGCGATACGCACCTGCAGTTCCACGATGTCCAGTCCCGTGACCATCTCCGTGACCGGGTGTTCCACCTGCAGGCGGGGGTTCACTTCGAGGAAGTAGAACGGCCGCCGGCCATCTGTCCCGGGTGTGCCGACTAAGAACTCGAACGTTCCCGCGTTCACGTAGTTCACGGCGCGCGCGAGCCTGAGAGCGGCGCCGGTCAGTTCCGCGCGCAGCGCGTCATCTACCACCGGGCTGGGCGATTCTTCGATCAGTTTCTGGTGGCGGCGCTGCACCGAGCAGTCGCGCTCGCCGAGATGGATCAGGTTGCCGTGCGTATCGCCGAGTACCTGCACCTCCACGTGATGCGCCTCGGTCACCAGCTTCTCGAGCAGCAAACCGCCATCGCCGAACGCCGCCAGCGCTTCGCGGCGCGCACTCTCGATTGCCTCGGGCAGTTCCCCCGCTGCGAACACTTCCCGCATCCCGCGGCCACCACCCCCACCGCGGGCCTTCAACATCACGGGGTAGCCGATGCGCTCCGCTTCGCGCGCCAGCGTCTCCGCGTCGTCGTTCCCATCCCACCCCGGGACTACCGGCACGCCATTCGCTACCGCAAGCTGCCGCGCGGCCGACTTGTCTCCCATCCCCCGCAGCACCTCCGCCGGCGGCCCGATGAAGACGATGTCCTCCGCGGCACACCGCTCGGCGAAATCGGCTCGCTCCGCAAGGAACCCATACCCCGGGTGGATCGCCTGGCAGCCCTTCTCCTTCGCCGCCGCAATCACCGCATCGACATCGAGGTACGACTCCGCCGCGCTGTAGCCTTCGAGCAGGACCCAGTCGTCCGCCGTCCGCACCGCGAGGCTTTTGCGGTCGGGGATCGATGCCACCACCACCGAACGTATGCCCATCTTCCTGAGCGTCTTCGCGATGCGCACCGCAATTTCGCCCCGGTTTGCGATCAGCACGCTCTCAAACATCGAACGTCCTAGTCATGCTCCTGGAGCCACTTCAGGATCGCCGGCCACACCTGCTGCTTTGCACGCCGCCCCGCAATCACCGAAATATGCCCGCCCTCCAGTTCCATGAACTGCTTGTCTTCGCTTCGGACCTGGTCGAACAGCGCCCGGGCGCTCCCGGGCGGCACGATTTCGTCTTTCGTTGCCGCAATGCTCAACAGCGGGCAGGTGATGTCGGCGAGTGTGACCTTTTCGCCCCAGACGCGGAACTCACCCTTCACGAGTTCGTTGCCCTGGTAGAAGTTGCGCACCCACTGCCGAAAGAATTGCTTCGGCAAGGGCATCCACTCGCTCGCCCAGCGGTTCATGGCTTTGTAGCCCGTCAGCCACTCCTGATTCGTGACGTTCTGCATGAGCGTTTGCGCCTGCTGGACGTCGCCCATCGGGTTCAGCATCTTGAAGCCCGAACGGATGAACTCCGCCGGCATCATGTCGAACGTTTCGATAATCGCATCGACATCGAACTTGTCCTCGTCGGTCATCCGGGGGAAGTCGCCGATCGAGAAATCGATGGGACCAACCATCGTGAGCAGGTTCTTCACGGGCAGGTCGTCGCGGCTGGCAATCGCGCTCGTCGTCATCGGGACGCCCATGCAATACCCGAACGCCGTCACGCCATCGGCGCCCGAGTGGGCCACGGCCTGCCGCACGAACGAGGGGATCATGTCGCCGATCACGTCGTCCATGCCCATGTCGCGGTCTTCGGGCCCAAACGCGCCCCAGTCCACCAGGTAGAACGGCACGCCGTTCTCTCCAAGGAACTCAGCGAACGATTCGCCCGGCCGGAGGTCGAAGATGTACGGCCTGCTAATTCCCAGGTACGGGAACAGCACGAGCGGCGTCTTCAGGCGGCCACCGTCCTTCGGCGGGTAGTAGTACATCTTCGCCTTGCCCCGGTAGCCCGCGACCACTCGCCGCGATTGCGCGACCGGCGCCGGCGCCCCGAACGCTTCGCGCAGGCCCTGCGCAAGTTTCAGTAGCTCGCTGTCACTCTCGAAAACCGGTGCTTCGACCATGGCGCGGACTGTACACCTCCGACGCCTCGTTCACCACGGGACCTATTGTCCGATGGCGACGCATTCAGGCAGTGTCCCGAACAGCACGTCGAGGCCTTCAGGGTCGTACTGCTCGAGCTCGTCGAACGCCTGGCCAACCTCGTCGAATGCCGTCTCGACCCGGCCCTGGAACGCCTCCAGGTCCGCCGTCACCGCCGATAGCGAAGACGCGTCGATGGCGCTCGCCTCAGACACAAGGTCGTCGAACAGGATCACGAGGTCGGAGGCGGCCCCTTCGAACACACCCTGGATCTCCTCGCCGTCCGTCACATCGGGCGGCCCAAGGACGAGGATTTCCAGTTCGAAGTCTTGTGTGTCGAACAAGCCCTGTTCGAGGAACGTCACCAGCACGTCCTTCAGGTCCTGCGCATCAGCCGCGAGGTCCACCTGGGCCTGGAGTTCGTCGTTGGCGTCGCTCAGGTCCTGTACCCAGCCGCCGAGCGCCATGCACACGCCCGATGCCCACGCCTGGTTCGGGTCATTCGAAGCGGTCGTGGTTGGGGTCGGGACCGGCTCGGGCTCCGAGACCTCTTCATCGAAGATGGTGGCCGCGCAACCGGGGTTCGCCTCGATCTCCTCGATCAGGTCCTGGACGAGCGGGTCATCCTCGGCCAGCGGTTCCAGCTTCGTGCGGAAGTCCGGCTCCTCAAGATCGAGCCCCAGGAATGCTTCGAAGAAGTCCTCGTCGTCGTCGAAGTTGGCGACGTCTTCGCCGATCTGTTCGGTGCGGGCGTCGTTCTCTTCGAACTGCTCGTGGAACGCGTCGATAACCGCGTCCGGGTCCTCGACATCCGGTTTGCCCAGGTCGTCGAACTCCCGCCGGAATTCGCGCTGGGCGCCGATCTGGTCCTCAAGCGCCTCAGCGAACGCTTCCTTGATGGCGGCTGTGTCTTCGGGTGTCTCATCCACAGCATCAACGAATGGCTGGCCAGCCTCGTCCGAAGCAACATCGAACCGGGCTGCGGCGCTACAGAGGCTGCGCACCCAAACATCAACGGCCACGAGCTCTTCGTCCTCACCTCCGCCGCAGGCTGCGGCAATCGAGGCGGACATAACTGCGCCTGCAAGCAGGAGCCGGGTCGTACGGGTGAATCGGCGCATCAAGATGTGAGTCTCCGGGGAAGCGAGGTGCTGGCATTGTCGCCCGGGCGGTGCCAACGGGCACGGGTCGTTACGGGTGCAGGATGTCCCGTAACGCGTTGCACACGTAGTCCACTTCCTCATTGGTCATGTCCGGGTAGATGGGAAGGCTAATTGCGCCTTCGAACACCTTCTCCGCGACCGGGAAATCTCCCGGCGCCCATCGGCCAAGATTCTTATAGGCGGTGTGGTAATGCAGGGGGATGTAGTGCACGGAGGTGCCGATGCCGCGTTCGGCAAGCCGCCGGATGACGTCGTCGCGCTGCACGGGAGATTGCTCGTTCTTCACGCGCACCACGAACAGGTGCCACGCGTGCCGGTTCTCCTCGTCGAATCCCGGGAGGATGAGGTGCTCCTCGTCCCGGAGGTTTTCAAAGTAGCGCGCCGCCACTCGCGCACGCCCATCCAGGAGCCGCTCGATCTTCTTGAGTTGAGTGCGCCCGAGCGCCGCCGCGAGGTCTGTCAGGTTGTCCTTGAATCCGAACTCCTTGATGTCATAACGCCAGCTACCGCCGGCGTCGAAGCGGTTCCACGCGTCCTTCGTCATGCCGTGGAGCGTGAGCACGCGGACGCGTTCGCTGAGTTCCTCGTCGTTCGTGGCCAACGCTCCGCCCTCGCCCGTGGTGATGTTCTTGTTGGCGTAGAAGCTGAAGGCGGCCGCATCGCTGATGCTCCCTACATGGCGTCCCCGGTACAGCGTGCCAATGCTGTGGGCGGCGTCTTCCATGACCTTCAGGTTGTGCCGCCGGGCGATAGCCATGATCTCGTCCATTCGGCACGGCTCGCCGCCGAAATGCACCGGGATGATCGCTTTCGTGCGCGGCGTAATCGCTTGTTCGATCGCTGCGGGGTCGATGTTGAAATCGCGGTCGCGGATGTCCACGAGCACGGGTGTCGCGCCGCAATGCACGATGACCGTAGCCGTGGCTGAGAACGTGTACACGGTGGTGATGACCTCGTCGCCGGGCCCGATCCCCCACGCCGCCAGGCACAGGTGCATCGCCGCGGTGCAGGAGTTCACCGCGTTCACGTACGTCGCACCGCAATACGACGCGATCTCGGCTTCGAGCTCTTTCACGTTCGGGCCGCTGGTAAGCCAACCGCTGCGCAGCGTCTCCGCGACGGCCTCCACGTCGATGTCGTCGATCGAGGGACGGAAGAACGGGATGCGCAGTTCGGCCATCCACCGAGTGTAGGAGAAGAACTCGCAGGGAAATACCTGTGCGAGGTCAGCCAGAGGAGTCGGGTTCGGGCTCCGGGAGTGGGTGTGGTATGCGCTCTTCAGGATCGTCCGGCGCGAGGATTGACCTTCCCTCATCGTCCGCAGTGAACGGCCCGCCCTCCCGACGGTCCAGGTAGTAGTCCAGCACCACGCGGCCGGCCGCCGCCGCCGGGAGCGCCAACAGCACGCCCGCGATGCCCATCAGCTCAGCGCCAACCAACACCGCGATAAGGACGATGATTGCGGGGAGGTTCAGCGTCTGGCCGTACACCTTCGGCACCAGGTAGCGGTCTTCGAACTGCTGGTATGCCAGGAGCGCACCAAGCACGATAAGCGCCTGCGTGGGTGACTCCTGGAATGCGGCCAGCGTTGGGGGAATGACAGCGATGAACGCCCCCACCAGCGGGATGATGTCGGCGAACGCGGCCAGCACCCCGAACGCTACCGCGTTGGGTACGCCCACGATGAGCAGCACCACCATCGTGAACACGCCGATGACCGCTGAGGTGATGAGCTGCCCGCGGACGTACCCACCAACCACTCGCGCCAGGGCCTGCAGGAAGTGCTCGGCGTCAGGTTTGCGTTCATCCGGGATAAACCGGAACAGGAAGGTCCGCATCCGCCGGGTATCGACGAGCAAATAGGCCGAAAGCACCAGGATGGTAAATCCCGTGAACACGCCGAACGCCACCCGTTGGCCGAAGTCCACGGCCTGGCTGCCGCTTATGAGGCTCGTCCATTCGATCTCTTCCGCGCGCTCGGGCAGATTCCATCGCTCGGTGTCGAACCCAAGGTCGGCTCCGAGCTTCTCCACGTCTGCGGCGTATTCGGGGAGGTTCGCCCGCAGGTCACGAAACTCGTCGAACACTGCCGGCGCGACGACGGCCACCATGCTCCCAAGGCCCACCAGGATGAACAGGATCACGAAGAGGACCGCCACCACGCGGTTCATCCCTCGCTTCACCATCCATTCGACATACGGAAGCAGCGCCGCCATTACGATGAACGACGTGATAACGAGCAGGACCACCGGCCACAGGCGCAGCAGTGCCCACAATGTAATGAGGGCCAGGCCCACCACCACCAGCCCGCGATAAGAGACTTCGACTTTGAACATGGTCCCGCTGGGGCGCGAAAGTGCGGGTAGCGTATGGCCCGCTTTCGCAGCCGACAACTGGACTGCTCGGCACGCGCCGCAATCTGCTAGCCTCCACACCGGAGGCGCATCATGTTTACCTCGATCGACACATTTCTGCGGTACTTCGAAGCCGTGAACGGCCGGGCCGTCCGTGACATCACCGCTCTTCCCGCCGCCGCCGACGGCTGGACCCCGGCCACCGGCGAAGGCGAAAAGGCATGGAGCATCAACAAGCTCGTGGGCCACATCTGTGGTTCGCGCCTCTATTTCGCGAGCGCCTACACAGGCGAAGGCTGGATTAGCCCGCCACCGCCGGACGTGAGCTCCCAGGAGAAGTGGGTCCCGGCGCTCGAATCGAGCTTTGCCGAGTTCAAGAAGCAAATCGAAGGCACGCCCAACGAATGGCTCGAACGGAAGGTCCCGATGATCGATTCGGGCGGGACGCTCTCGGGCTGGCGCATCCTGATGATGATGCTCGAGCACGACATTCATCACCGCAGCCAGATCGACACCTACGCCGGAATCAACGGTTGGGACCCGCCGCACATCTTCTTCCGCTCGGCCGAAGCCATCGGCTCGCTCCAGGACCAGGAACGCGCGAAACACGGCCTCGAGGGTCCCGGCAACCCGCTGTAACGAACGATGCCCGCCGGGTGGCGGGCATCGTGGCAGTTCTCTGATTCGCGAGCGTTAGTCGCTGGAGAAGGGCAGTTCACCCTCTACCCGGCGGCCTTGCTGCGCATGGAACTTCGCGATGCGCTCCGGCTCGGGGTCGTGGACGGTGGTCGTCTTCGTGCCCCGGACCATCGCAATCCGGCCAGTCCGCGAAAGTTCGCGAATGCCGTATGGCTCGCACATCTTCACGAGGCCGTCGATCTTGTCCTCGTCACCTACCACCTGGAGGATGATCGAGTTCGTTGCGATGTCGACGACATCGGCCCGGAACACGTTCGCGATGTCCAGTAGTTCGTGCCGGTTCACGTTGTTGCAGCGGACCTTAATCATGGCCAGTTCACGGGCAACCATGTCCTCGTTGCTCAGGTCACTCACCTTCACAACGTCGATGAGCTTGTAGAGCTGCTTCTCCACCTGCTCGACCGGCGCGCTCTGGCCATCGACCACCATGGTGATCCGGCTCAGGCCATCCGCTTCCGAATGGCCCACGGTCAGCGATTCAATGTTGAATCCGCGCCGCCGGAACAGGCTGGCGACGCGCATGAGCACGCCGGGCTTGTCCTCCACGATGGCGACCACCGTGTGGTGGCTCGCTCGATGCCGTCCGTTCGCATGGGTCAGCGAGGGGTTCATCGGGCGAGCTCCTCGGCCGGGGCCTCAATCGTTTCGGAGAGGGCGGCGCCAGCCGGGACCATCGGCCACACGTTCTCTTCCTGGTCGATCTGGAAGTCGATGAGGATGGGGCCCTTGTGTGCGCGCGCCTCGCGAATGGCCGGCGCGACCTCGGCCTTCGTTTCGACCCGAAGTGCGCGAATACCGTAGGCATCGGCGAGCTTGCAGAAATCCGGCTGGGTCATGGCCACGCTCACCAGGTTCCGGTCGTAGAACAACTGCTGCCACTGGCGCACCATGCCGAGGTACCCGTTGTTGAAGATCGCGATCTTCACCGGCAGGTTCTCATCGACGAGGACCGCCATCTCCTGCAGGGTCATCTGGAAGCCGCCGTCCCCGCAGATAGCCCATGTCTCAGCTTCTGGAACTGCCACCTGCGCGCCGATGGCGGCCGGAAGTTCGAAGCCCATAGTTCCGAGCCCACCGCTGGTGATGAGCTGCCGGGGCCGCTTGTAGAAGTAATGCTGGCCGGCCCACATCTGGTGCTGTCCAACGCCGGTGACAATGTTCGCGTTGCCCTCGGTCTCTTCGTAGAGCGTCCGCACGACGTACTGCGGAAGCATCCGACGGCTCTCGCGGATGTGGAGGCTGGGGTGCTCTTCACGCACCTGGTCGATCCACGCAATCCAATCGTCGTGCCGAGCTTCCTTCACGACTTCGGTCAGGCGCGGGAGCACGTTCTTGGCGTTACCCACAATCGGCACAGCCGTGGGGAAGTTCTTGCCAATCTCCGCCGGGTCGATGTCGATATGGACGATCTTCACGCCCGGGTTGAAGTCCTTGAACCGTCCCATCGCGCGGTCATCGAAGCGCATGCCGATGCCGATCACGAGGTCGGCCTGGTCGGCCGCCATGTTCGCGTAGAACATGCCGTGCATGCCCAGCCACCCGTAGCTCAGGTCGTGAGCTTCCGGGAAGCCGCCAATGCCCAGGAATGTGGTAATGACCGGGATGTGCGCCTTTTCGGCGAGCGCGACGAGTTCATCGTGCGCGTCGCCCCAGATGATGCCGTGACCGGAGATGATGATCGGCCGCTTCGCCTGGTCGATGAGCTCCGCCGCGCGCCGAATCATGCCCGAGTGGCCTTCGACGGTCGGCTTGTAGCCGCGCAGATTGATCTGCTCCGGCCAGTCGAAGTCGGCCGTCTCCTGGAACACGTCTTTCGGAATATCGACCAGCACCGGACCGGGCCGGCCCGTCTGGCAAATGTGCGAAGCCTCGCGAATGGTCAATGCGATCTCTTCCGGCCGCATGACCAGGTAGTTGTGCTTGGTGATGGGCTGGGTAATGCCGGTGATGTCGGCTTCCTGGAACCCGTCCTTGCCCAGGAGCGCGCGGCTCACGTTGCCCGTCAGTGCGAAGACCGGCGTCGAATCCATCCACGAGGTACAGATACCCGTCACCAGGTTCGTCGCGCCGGGACCGCTCGTGCCCAGGCAAACGCCCATGCGGCCGCTCGCGCGCGCATAGCCATCGGCCATGTGAGCCGCGCCCTGCTCGTGCCGCACGAGGATGTGCCGCATGCCGGGGTACTGTGGGAGCGTGTCGTAAAGGGGAAGGACCACGCCTCCGGGGTAGCCGAAGATCGTGTCGACACCTTCGCGCTGGAGACCTTCCAGCACCATCTGTGCGCCCGTTAAGCGCTGCATACAGGGGACCTTTCCGTGGCTCGAACTGCTTGTCCCGGCATCGAACCCCTGGTGCGGGGATGGCCGGGTGCCTGCCACGCCGTTCGGTCGTGGCCACCTTCCGGAGCGCCGTGGGCGCCAGCCGGAGGCTGAAGGCTGGAGGGGTGGCCGGTAAGCCTGATTTCCCTCCGTTGCGAGCCGCAGAGTGACAGATTACGTCTAGACGCCGAGAAACGGAAGGAGAAATATCGCCAAGCTGCCGGACTTCGCCGGCTGCCGATGCCGCTCACTCGTCGTTCAGAGAATCCTCGTCGAACTCGTCCCAGTCCACCAGCTCGTCATCGCCGCTCACCAGCGCTTCGAGCTGGCGCTTCATCTCCCGGTCCCAGAAAGGATCGGCGCCGGCACCAGGCTCCCGCCCGAGCGAGAGTTGCACCTGGATTGCCAGCAGTTCCCGCTCCTCCTCCGTCAGTTCCAACGCCTGCGCCAGCACGGATTCGTACGTCGCCACGCGGCGAGTATACGTGGTTCAGTTGCCTTCGCCGGTGAACCGGCGTTGCGATTGGGCCGCGTGAGACACTGCGACGATCGTTACGACGGAATCGGTCTCGTCCACTTCGTAGACGAGTAAATACGGAAACGGCGTCATGGGCAGGCGGCGAAACCGCGTGCCTCCTATTCGTGCCCCGATCTCGGGGTATTCCGATACCTGCGCCAGCAATTGGTTGAACCTTCGTCGAAACCTGGTCACCGACGACGGGTCACGGTTTCGGAACCAAACCGCTGCATCCTGGGCTTCTCGCCGAGCCTCGACTGTGACGCGGACCTTCACTCGTCAGATAGTTCGCCGAAGATCTCGCGCTCGGCCTCATCCCATTCAACCAGTGTTTCCGGGTGCGCGTCGGCGTGTCGCATCCGCCGTTCTAGTTCGGCCACAAAGGTGTCGCGCTCCATCCAGCCGTAGTCAGGCTCCAACCCCGTAGTAACCTGGACAGCCAGCAGCTCCCGCTCTTCGGCCGTCAGTTCCTGCGCCAGCACCGATTCGTACTTTGTCACCCACGCAGTTTAGCACTGTGCGAATTCCCTCACCCTTCTCCTCTTCCGGTGCTCGACCGATAACTGATACGATGAACCCAGCGTCAAGAGTCCTTCTTCGGGAAGGGCGGCAACCTGGTTAAGCCTCCAAGGTGCCAAGACGACGCGGTCCTCCAGCAATGGGGGGCAACAAAAGGCGGGCTTGCGGGATAAGCCCGCCCCTCGTGATAGAGGGGTCTTCCAGCGCCACCCGGCGGCTGCCCCTCACGTTCGCGAGGGGCTTTTTCATTGCCCGCCGGCCTTGCCACCGATGCAAGACAGAAAGGCGCTCCAATGACCGAACGCAAGCTCCTTACCTCCGAGTCCGTCACCGAAGGCCACCCCGACAAGATGTGCGACCAGATCTCGGATTCCGTCCTCGATGCCATCCTGCGCGATGACGCTACGGCCCGTGTTGCGTGCGAAACCGCCATCACCAACGGCCTCGTCCTCGTCACGGGCGAAATCACCACCGATACCTACGTGGATATCCCTGGCATCGTGCGCCGCACCATCACGGAAATCGGCTATACCTCGTCCGAAGTCGGGTTCGATGCCGAGACCTGCGGGGTCATCACCGCCATCGGCCAGCAGTCGCCGGACATCAAGGAAGGCGTCGACCGCTCGTGGGAGGCCCGCCACGGCAGCGCCGAAAGCGCCGCGCTTGATACGGGCGCAGGCGACCAGGGCATGATGATCGGTTTCGCCTGCAACGAAACGCCGGAACTCATGCCGCTCACCATCTCCCTGGCGCACCGCCTCACCCGCCGGCTCGCCCAGGCGCGCAAAAGCGGCGAACTCCCGTGGCTTCGCCCCGATGGCAAGAGCCAGGTAACCATCGAATACGACGAGGGCTGGAAGCCCGTCCGTGCCGAAGCTGTCGTCATTTCGACTCAGCACGCGCCCGATGTGGACAACGAGACCATCTCAACCGACGTCCGCGAACACATCATCGGCACCATCATCGATAAGCACCTGATCGACGACGGTACGAAGGTGTACGTGAACCCTTCGGGCCGCTTCGTCGTCGGTGGCCCGCGCGGCGATGCCGGCCTCACCGGCCGCAAGATCATCGTCGATACTTACGGAGGCATCGCACGTCACGGTGGCGGTGCGTTCAGCGGAAAAGACCCGACAAAGGTCGACCGGTCGGGCGCCTACGCTGCCCGCTGGGTCGCGAAGAATATTGTCGCCGCCGGGCTCGCCACGCGGTGCGAGTTCATGCTTTCCTACGCCATCGGCGTCGCCCAACCAACGAGCATCGGCGTCGAAACCTTCGGAACCGGCGCCGTCCCCGACCACGTCATCCTCCAGGCCGTCCGCAAACACTTCGACCTTCGGCCCGGCGCCATCATCCGCGACCTGGACTTGCGGCGTCCCATCTACCGCCCCACGGCAGCCTACGGGCACTTCGGAAGGAACGACCTGAACGTCCCCTGGGAGGACACCTCGCGAGCCCACGATCTCCGGTCAACCGCGGGCAGGTAGACTACCCCCTCAGTGGACGCAATCGTGCTTGTCGGCGGAATGGGGACGCGCTTGCGTCCCCTGACCGCGCTTCGCCATAAGAGCCTCGTCCCGGTGATGAACCGGCCGGCAATCGAGTACCTCTTCGATTGGCTCGAACGCAACGGCATCGCCAGCGCGGTCCTCGCGCTCGGCCAGGCGAATGAGGACCTTGCGGCCACGTACCCGGCTGGCCGCCGCGGCGCCCTCGAAATTGTCCCGGTCATCGAACGCGAGCGCCTCGAATCGGGGGGCGCCATCCGGCATGCCGTGCAGTCCGCAGCCATCGACGGCCCGTTCGTGGTCCTCAACGGCGATGTCTACGTGGACTTCGACCTCTCGAAGGCGGTGCGCGCCCACCAATCTTCTGGATCCGACCTCACCCTGGCACTGCATGCCGAACCCGATCCCTCGGCCTTCGGCGTGGCGGTCGTTGATGACGAAGGCCTGGTCGTTGGCTTTGTCGAAAAACCGCTCCCCGGCGAAGCCCCCTCAAATCTCGTCAACGCCGGCGTCTGGCTCTTCGAACCCGGCCTGGTCGATGAAATCCCCCCGGGAGCCGTCCGCGTCGAAGAAACGCTCTTCCCATCCCTCGTTGCCCGCGGCCGCCGTGTGCTTGGTTACCAGTTCGAAGGCCCCTGGGCCGACCTTGGAACGCCCGCTCGCTACCTCGCCCTCAACGAACAGCTCCTGCACGAACGCAACGCGCTGGCTGCCGGCTGCACCGTCGCCGAACACGCCATGGTTGCCGGCTGTTCATGCGCGAAGGGTGTCGTCATCGGAGAGAACGCCCGCGTCTCCCATTCGATCCTCTGGGAAGAGGTCCGCGTTGGTGATGGCGCCGTCGTGGAGCACTCCGTGCTCGCCGATGGGGTCGAAATTGGGGCAGGCGCCCGGGTCTTCGATGCCGTGGTGGGAAGTGGAGCCGTGATTGCGCCGGGGTGCGAAGTTCCCAGGGGCGCATCAATTGAATCGGGCGCCCGCTATGATGGGTCACATGGTTGATAACCCCGTCAAGTTCGGCACCGATGGCTGGCGGGCCATCATCGCCGAGGACTTCACGTTCGAAAACGTCCGCGCCTGTGCCCAGGCTATCGCCGACCACTTC
>CALFYR010000006.1 GCA_937954195.1 uncultured Dehalococcoidia bacterium | reverse complement strand
ACCTACGATAGCCGTGGTCAGGGTCTCTCAGCGCGCCGGCTGGAACGAGCCCCCACCCTTGCTGATTACGAGGCTGACCTCCAGGCGGTCATGGATGCGGCGGGTGTCCAGCGCACGGCCATCGTCGCGTATGGCGGATTCGGCCACGTCGCATTGAGGTACTACGCAAAGCACCCGGAGTTGGTGACGGCTCTCATTCTCATCTGCACGTCTGAGACGTTTGCGGCCTGGCCGCTTCGAAGCATCGTCTCGCTGGCGGAGGACAGCTGGGAACTCCTCGTGGACTTCATTTGCGCCAAGTTCCCACCCGAAGAACGCCAGTGGTTCCGGGAGTTCATGCACCTTTGCTCCGAGCCCGAGGAGTACGTGCGGATGGTGCGTGCGTTCGCAGATTCCGACGTTTCCGACATCGTCGGGACGATCCGGGTGCCCACGCTCATCTTGCATTCGCGCGGCCAGCACTGGCTTGATGTATCGGAGGGCGTACAGTTCGCGGCGATGATTCCCGGCTCTCGCTTCCTCTTCCTGGAAGGCGACATCGAGCCGGATTTCGTGGCGGGCGGAAACGCAATTCTCCAGTTCCTCCTGGACATCGGCTGGGGAACGCCGACCCCCCGCCGGAATGGCGGGTTCCTGGCGGCGATGGAGGGTCTCACGGCCCGTCAGCGGGAGGTCTATCAGCTTCTCGCCGCCGGCAAAACGAACCGCGAAATCGGCGAGGCGCTCGTCCTCAGCGAGCGTACGGTGGAACGCCATATCGGCGATCTCTATGCGCGACTTGGCGTCCGCAACCGTGCAGAAGCGGTTGCGTTGGCCGGACGCGCCGACTAACCCATTGCGGGGTTCCCCTCACCCGCGATTCACAAAGTTGCGTACTTCCCCCGAATCGCGTTCACAGCCGCTTCACTAGGCTCACCGCTGCGGTGCTCTGGAGTTCGCCTCCGGCATGGGCCCGCGGGCGAAGCCGGCCGTCACCGACTTGTTCCGGTGGCGGGCGGCGCGTCCCGGACCGGTTGCCGGCAGCGCCACCAGGGCGAACAAGGCCGCGCATTCGCCGTTTCCGCGGCACCCACGGAGTACACCCAAAATGAGACGCACTCTTCCCGGGCCTGGGGCACTTGCGCCATCCCGCGTAACACTCATCCTCGCTCTCACACTGGTCGCCGTCTCGGCGATCACCTTCAGCAGTTCTGCTGCCCATGCCCAGGACATCAGCTGGCAGGTTGATATGGTTGGCAGCAATGAATTGCCGCCGGCCACAAGCAACGGCTACGGCCTCGCCCTCTTCACGTTCAACACCGAAACGCGGGAACTGGACTACGAAGTCCGCATGTTCGGCCTTCCACTGGACCAGGTAACTGCGTCCCACATCCACCGCGCAGCACCGGGCGTTGCGGGACCGCCCATTTTCACGCTCGCCAGTGCGCCGTTCGCCGTCGTTTCGGGAACGGTCACGCTCTCGGATGCTGACGTGGCCGACCTGAAGGCCGGCAATCTGTACGTGAACATCCACTCCGTCGCCAATCCCGCCGGATTTGCCCGCGGCCAGCTAAGACTGCCGGGTTCCGCGCCGGGCGCTCCGAACACGGGTGATAGCCTCAGCTTCTCGCCAGAAGCCACCGGTGTGGGTGGGTCAGCCCAGGTGGCGGGCGGCACCCTCGTCATCGTGGCGGCGGCCATGCTGGTCGTCGCCCGGGCTCGCGGTTCGCGTGTCAGCAGGCACTAACGGCGAACCGGCTTGCGGGGTGGGGGAGCCGCCACCCCGCAAGCTCCGCCATTACCGCCTGCTGGTTGTTGGGCTCGCCGTGGTTGTTATCGGCCTCGGGCTCTCCTGTGGTTCCAGCGCGAACGACCGGCAACCGACGTCACCGACGCCAACCGCCGTGGCCGGTGTTCGGACTGCCACTTCAGCATCGTCCCCAACAGCGCTCCCGACGGCAGCGGCCGAAACCGCCAGCCCGACACCGGCGCCCACGGACGCCGTGCAATCTACCGTCACGGCCGCGGAGCCATCGCCAACGATGGCGCAAGCCACGGCCCGGCCGGCTACCGCAGCCAGCGTTCCGCCCTCGCCGACTCCCACCGCGTCGCTCGAACCGGTGACGGTTCGGGTGTTCGCGAGGGGGCTCAGCTTCGAACCTTCTTCCCTGGTCATTCCTTCGCATGTCCCCGTCACACTCGAAATGGTCAATGAGCACGACGGCGTGCTTCACGACATCGGAGTGAACGTGGTGGGCGGTGGTCGAACCGATACCTGCGCTGGGCCCTGCACCAGCAGTTTTGTCTTCGCCGCCCACGTGCCGGGCAGTTACCAGTTCTTTTGCAGTCTGCACACGGAAATGGTCGGGAGTCTCAACGTCCAATGACACGAAAGGAATTCACGTGACCACAGTCCTCGAACAGACCATCGCCAGCTTCCGGAGCGAGCCGGACAAAGCGCGAAGCCGGCCCGTCGTCACCGCCCGAAGCGCCGGTTCCAGGGCGGAGATCACAGCTGGTGCTTTCGCCCTCGCAGCCGATCTTCCCCCGGCGCTCGGCGGCACGAACGAGGCTCCAAGCCCAACTGCGTTGCTGCTCTCAGCCCTCGCCGGGTGCGCTGTGGTCTTCGTGCGCGACACGCTTGCCCCGCAGCTCAACATCCGGGTCGATGCCGTTGAGGCGACCGTCTCCTGCGAGGCCGACGCACGCGGCCTTCTCGCGATAGACGGCGTATCGCCCGACCTCACCGCTCTCGCGGTATCGGTGACGGTTTCCTCGCCCGACGGTACGGAGGCGGTAGCTCGTCTTGAGCGCGCCTGGAGGGAACGCTGCCCCATCTACCGCGCGCTTATCCAGCCAACAGCCGTCGATGTGGCATTCGGAGCCGGGTAGACGCTAGTTGCCCGCGGGATTGCCGGGAACCGGACCTGACCGAAGGTCCGTTCCGGGCCTGGCGAAGGGAGCGGTATGGCGAAGCCGTTCAAGTTCGCGAACCAGCCCCGGGAACTCTGGCGCGATGGTGAACGGATAGCCGTCCCAGGTGCCATCCCGCGATGGGACGAAGTGCCGCGGGACGCCGTGGGTTGCGGAGAGCGCTCGCATGCGCAGCATGCGCTCGATTTCGAGCCTGCCGCGGAAGGCTTCGTCGGGAGGGAGGCTCGGGAGTACCTCCAGCGTGACACGCTGTTTGCGGCGGAGGACAGGCGAAAATGGGAACTCCCACACCCGGTGCGTGCCGGTGATAACGACGGGAAGTACGGGTACGTCGAGGCGCCGCGCGAGCCAGAATGCGCCTCGCGTAAAGGCGATCTCGATGCCGAGAACCGAACCCTGGGGGAAGACCACGAGCGAAACCCCATGGGAGACCCGCTGGCCGGCGTCGCGGAGCAACTGGCGTGCCGCCGCGACGCGACGGGCCGGCTCTACATCGGTGGCGGCTGTGAGATGCTTGCCCGCCACGAGGAGCCGACCGACCGACGGCCATTCCCAGATTTCATCCCGCGCGGCGAACGCCAGTGGTAGCGGGAGCCGCTGGAGGACCAGGGGGTCCATGAGACTTTCGTGCAGCGGCAGCACAACGAACGGCCCGCCCCTGGCGTGTTCCAGGCCGCTCACCGCGACGCGAGTCCCGAGTGCGCCAAGTGCTGCTCGCGCGATTGAGCGCTCGATGTGGGGGTAGCGCCGGCCGGTGACCCTGGCGACCCCTGGTGCGGCGAAACCGGCAACCCTCAGCAGGACCGACGCCCCGATTTCGAGTGCCCGGCCGCCTCGCCCACCGGCCTCGAATCGGGGTGCGCTCGGTTGGACGTGGCCGGCTGGAGCGTCATGAAGCACAGGCACGGTCCTCCATCTTCGACCCGCGGACATCATTGAACCAAAACGAAGCCGGATGCCTGTGTAGGCTCCGCGCGGTGGCGCAACGGCTCGAATTCGATGACGTGGATGAGCGCGTCGTTGAGGTGCCGACGCCGAATCAGTCGTGCCCCTCTCCCAGCTGGCGTCCGAGCTCTCCCATTCGCAGTTCCCCGTCCCGAGTCTGCCCACCAATTTCGAGGAAGCGCCGCATGTTTCGCTGGGCTCCTTCGGTCCGCAACGTCCGCTGAAACAGGTACGCCTCGGTGGGCAGTCCGGTCGCGAGAGGCTGATCCGCTGCTGTGACGGACTCTTTCGCGAGGCGGACCGCCTCGACCGGGAACGATGCGATCCGCCGGGCGAGCTTATCGACGAAGGGGCCGATCTCGGCTGGTTCGAAGATGCGATTGAGGTAGCCCCAGCGCTCGGCGGTTTCGGCATCGAGATCGTCGCCCGCCAGGATGATCTCCATGGCACGTCCCCGCCCGACGAGCCGGGGGAGCCGCTGGGTTCCGGTGCCTCCCGGGAGGATCCCGAGCGGCACCTCCATCTGGTTGATGACGGTCTTGCCACGGACGCCGAAGCGCATGTCGAGACTTGCCGCCAGCTCGCTCCCGCCGCCGCCGACCCGCCCTTCAATCTGGCCGATGGTTACCTTATTCATGGTCCGGAACCGCTCACACATCTGATGGTAGTCGTTCAGTTCGGGGGTGAACTGGGCGTCTCCGGCTGTGGGAAAGCGAAGGATGGCTTCAACATCGAAGTGGGCGAGGAAGAAGTCAGGATCGGCACTCTTGAGCACTACAACGGTAAGGTTGGGGTCGGCGGCGAGTTCCTTCGAGAGCGCCGAAAGCTCCGCGTACAACTGAAGCGTGATCAGGTTGATGGGAGGATTGTCGACCGTGACGGTCGCAATTCGTCCATCGGTTTCGACGCGCAGGAGCGAGTATGCGTAGGCCAAGGGTAGGCTCCTCGTCTGAGTCTGAGGAGTCTAGCAGGGTGGAGGCTAGCCTCCCCATCGTTCGTGGAAGACGAACTCATCGACCGGCATTCGGGGGCGGGTCCCGGTCGTGGCGTCCCGTTCGGGGGCCGGGTAGCCGAGGGCGATCACGTTCGCCACGACATGACCGGGAGGCAGGCCGAGGACCTCGCGGGCCCGTTCCTCGTCATGCATGGAAGCCGGGCAACTGGCGATTCCCTCTGACCATGCGGCGAGCATCAGGTTTTGTGCGGCCCGGCCGGCATCGAACGGTCCGCGGAACAGCGTGAACGGCGCGCCTACCTCCCCGAACTCCGGGACGAGCACGAAGACGGCGGCCACGGCACAGGTGGGAATGTGTGGCGTGAACTTCCCACACGCCGCCAGCGCGTCCTTTTGCGCCTGGTCACGTACCAGGATGAGGCGGACGGGTTCGGCGGCTTTGGCGCTGCCGGCCATTCGGGCGGCCTGCACCAGGCGGTTCAGCACGTCGTCTGGGATGGCCCGGCCATCAAAGCGCCGGGTGTCTCGCTTGGAAACGATGGTTTGATACGTGTGGGTCATTCGCCATCCTGCCAGGCAACCTGGAACAGCCGTGTGGCCTGTTCCGTCCCCGGAGCGTACTCGGGTCCCGGCAGGAACGTGAAGAGCTTGCCCGAGGCCAGCTCGCGGACCACGGAGGTCGCGAAGATTTCGCCGCCACGCGCGTGGGCCGCGATCCGTTCGACGGCGAACACCGCTTCGCCGAAGAGTTCGCGTCCTTCGACGATCGGCTCGCCCGCGTTCAACCCGATGCGGACTTTGATGCATTCGTTGTCCTGCAGGGGTGACGCGAAGCTTTGCTGAAGCCGGACCGCACAGCCGATCGCGTCGGAAACCGTGTCGAATGCGGCGAGAAAGCCGTCGCCCTTCGCCCGCGCCTCGACGCCGTTATGCTCCTTGATTGCTGCCCGAGTGATGACCTCGAACTCCCTGAGCACCGCGCGTCCGCGGGCATCACCCAGGCGTTGCATCATCGGCGTGTGCCCTTCGATGTCGGCATACAGGAGGAACTTGAGCGGCGTGCCATCCACGGGCACATCGGGCCTGCTCGACGATGCCTCTGGTGTGAGAAATTCGTCCAGCGCGCTGAACATCCGGGCCGTGTTCCCGATGAACGGGACCACCGATTCGCCATCCAGCAACGCCAGGCGGGCGTTCGGGATCGCTGTCGCCAGGCTCTTCGCCACATCAACGTGCGAGCCGATGAACGCCGGCCGGTGCATCACAAGGGTGGTGGCCTGGACATCGGGGAGGTCTGCGCGGGCATCGAACGCCATGTGGTGGCCAAGGTTTTCGAAGAAGTTGTCCATGTCGATGCTTTGTTTGGCTATCTCCACGAACTGGTTGGCAATTTCGCCCTCCGTCCAGCCGACCGCCCGGTGAAGGTACGTTCGGATGAACAACTCACGGTCGACGCCGGCGAGCTTGTTCACGGCCTCCCGCTGCTGGTTGGAGACCTGCGGAAGTTTCGCGACCACGTCGCCGTGGAACGAGTGGGTGCACCAAAGGACAAGCTTCTCAACGAACTCCGGGCGGCGCGCCGCGAGCCGGATGCCGATTGGGCCGCTATAACTTGCGGCGAATACCGACGCCCGAGTGAGGCCGAACCGTTCGATGACGGCTTCGACATCCAGCAGGTGGGCGTCCAGTGAACGGTCTGGTGCATTCCGATCCGAGAGCCCGAGACCGCGTGCGTCATAGCGAATGACGGTGTGCGTTTCGGCAAGGTGGCTCAAGAATTCGCGCATACCGGTCATCTGCCACTCCACCTGGAGGTGGCTGAGCGGCAGGATCGGAAGGACGATCAAAGGTGGCCCGGAACCGAAGCTCGAACATGCAATGACGACACCATCGCTCGCAGTGGCGTATTGGATTACGGGGTCCACCGCAGCATCGTACGGGATGAGGGACGCCCGCGAATGGGACTAAAGGCCGAGAAGAAACGTTTTGAGCAGGCGCGTTACCTCGGCCGGGCGCTCTTGCTGGGTCCAATGTCCGCAAGCATCCAGGACTTCGAATACGCGAAGGTCCGGCGCCACATCACGCAGGCGCTCCATGGCGAGGGGATTGCGTGCAGGGTCGCGTGAGCCTGTCACAAACAACGCTGGCTGCTGGACTTTCGCGCCGGCGAGGTCGGCCGATTGCTCCCAGTTGCGATTGACGTTCCGGTACCAGTTGAGGCCGCCCCGGAACCCGGATTCGCGGAACGCCGACGCATACACGTTCAGGTCCGCGGCGGTGAACCACGAGGGCAGGTTCGCCGGCGGTTTGAAGCTTTCGATGAACCGGCGCCCTCGCGGGATGGGCTTGAAGCGCTCGTCCGGTGGTGCGTCGCCGCTGATAGACCAGACGAAGCCAGAGATGGAATCCTCGACATCAGCCTCGAACTCCGCTTCTGCAACGCCTGGCTGCTGAAAGTAGTCGATGTAGTGCGTGTGGTCGGGGCCTGCGGCCGCACGCATGAGTTCGAGCGGCGGCGCTGATGCCCGGGCAGCATGGGGCACGCTGAGTGAGCCGACGGCGCGCACAAGCTCGGGGTAGCGCAGAGCCGTGTGCCAGGCCACCGGAGCACCCCAGTCGTGTCCGATGACGACTGCTGGGCCGCCAAAGTGACGGATCAGTCCCGCGACATCAGCGGCCAGCTCTTCCACGGCGTAGGCTTCGATGGGCTCCGGTTTTGAGCTTGCTCCGTAGCCCCTCTGATTGGGCGCAACGACGTGGAACCCCGCCTCCGCAAGCGGTTCAAACTGGTGGCGCCACGAGTAGGCGAGCTCCGGGAAGCCGTGGAGCAGGACGACGACCGGTCCGGCGCCCGCTTCCGTGACTTCGAGGCGCACGCGATTCGTCTCGACCAACCCAACCGATGTCGCTGCCATCAGGCGTTGGCCACCACGTCCGGGTCGAACATGTCCTTGACGTGACCTTGCTCCTTCAGCTGTGCGTACTCGTCCTCGCTAAGGCCGAGCACTTCCCGGTAGACATA
>CALFYR010000005.1 GCA_937954195.1 uncultured Dehalococcoidia bacterium | reverse complement strand
CGCGAAGCTCGGTGGGCGCGGGATGCGTGTGCTGGGCGTTGGCAACCTGCTGACCACAATGGCGCGGTGCTGCAATCCCGTCCCCGGCGACCAAATAGTTGGATACGTGACCCGGACGCGTGGCGTAACGGTCCACCGCGCCGACTGTCACAACATCCTGAACGAGGAAGAGCACGAGCGGATCGTTGAGGTCGAGTGGGGCACGGTGACCAAGCTCTACCCCGTTTCGGTACGCATTGAGGCGTGGGACCGGGTGGGCCTGCTGCGGGACATCACCATGGTGGTGACCGAAGACAAGGTGAACATGGTGGGTGTTCGCACAAACGAAAACGGCGACGGCTCAGTGAGCATCCTTGCCACGTTGGAGACGACGGGTATCGAACAGCTTTCGCGGTTGCTTTCGCGGATCGAGATCATCCGTGGTGTACGCTCGGTCGAGCGTCAGCAGGATCGGCGCCGCAAGGGCCAGGACCCGCTCCCACTTCGCCGCGCCAACTAGCTCCCCGGACCAGTACCGTGCGCGCGCAGTAGCCGCTCGATGACTTTCACGTGGGCGTTCAGGTGCCTGACGTGCCGTTCGAGCCGGTTGAGCAGCTGAGGCGAATCACTGGAGGCGAGTGTTTTGGTGGATTCGTGGACCTCTGCCCAGGCGTCCAGCACTTCCCGCGCGCTCGCCGTTGGTTGCCCGAGCCCGGCAAGCCGTTTCTGGGACTGCATCCCGGTCGGCGCGAGCGCGAGTGGGCTCCAGGGCGGCGGGTTCTCCAAGTATCGGAGGAAGTGCGCCTGTTCGGCGAACAGGAGGTGTTGCAGGTTTTCGATGACGGACCATTTGCCGTTCGGCGGGCGCTCGGCGAAACGGGGGTCGTCGCCGGCAAGAAGCTCGCGCAGGTATTCGCGGCGCTTGCCCATTTCGGCGATCCAATCGCGGGCCGTTGGCTCGGAGGTCATACCGCAACTGTAACCGCATGGACCAGCATCAGGCGGCCCGGCGGCGGCGGATTACGCGGATTTCCATCACGTCGCCGCGGGGAGCAGGCGTCCGGCGCAGCGTTGACGCCCGCCGGACGGCGCGTTCTGAGCCGACGTGCGGCTCGCGCGAGACGAAGTACTCGGCGGCCATCGCCGAGATGAGTCCCAGGGCGGTGCCGATGAGCACGAGGTCGAAGATGATGGTGAGGACGGGGTTGACCATGTTTGTTAGCACATCCGTTCGTAGTGGCGGGATCTAACCGCACATGCGTTCGAATGTCAACACAAATGTTCTAAACTCGTCATGATCTGTCGCCACGCAGCCGCCGCCGTATAGTCCGGGGACAGCACAGCGCACTGGAGCCTTCGCCATGCCTCGTTCCCGAAACACGTTCTTCGGCCCATCCGAGCGCGCGCTCGAATTCGGGCGCCAGTATGGCGTGGTGCTCGAACGGTGGGCGGAGTTGTTCGCCTCGGCCAGCAAGCTCGTCGAAGCCAACGTGAAGCTCGGGGAGATGACCGCCGACGCTTCGAAGGAGTTTGACCAATGGCTGAAGGCGACCGCGAATTCGCCATTCAACTGGATGAACCCGGAAGTGATGCGGCGCTTTATGGGAGGCACGGCGCCGGAGTCAAAGGAATGAGCGCTACGGCTGAAACACGTGCTGCGTATTGTCCCCGTGCAGGAGAGATGTGATGACTGAACGTGGCATTGGAATCGACGCAAGCCTCGGCCTGAGCTTCGCCGAATCTCGTGAGCTGGCGGGGGAAGCGGCGCGCGCCGGGTATAGGAGCGCGTGGACGCCCAGCGGCCCTGCCACTCGCGACGGGTTCCAGGTGTGCGCACAGTGGTCGAACGCGACCTCTTCCATGGTCGATGGCGGGCTGCCCGTCAGTATTGCGGTCATTCCGGTGCCGGTGTGGACCGTGCAATCGCTCGCGAGCCAGGCCGGCACGCTGAGCGAACTGACCGGTGGACAGTTCACGCTGGGGCTTGGGACCGGCGGCATTTACGGGCCGGAGTACCGGCGCATGCACGGGGTCCCCGACTGGCCCGTGGTGCGGATGATGCGCGAGTACATCACGACGCTTCGGCAGCTGCTCGAAGGAAAGGTAGTCACGCTCGATGGTGCGGCGGTCCAGGTCGACCGGCTGCAAGTGACCGGCCGGCCGCTGCCTGTACCGCTCTACCTGGCGGCCCTTGGTCCACAAATGCTGAAGCTCGCGGGCGAAGTTGCCGACGGCGTCAGCCTGAACTGGACAGCCCCGGCCGCCCGCTCATGGTGCCGCGAACAAATCGCGGCCGGGGCCGCGCGGGCCGGCCGCGACCCCTCCAGCGTGAAGGTCACGGAGTACATTCGCGTTTGCATCGACGACGACGTTGAAGCGGCCCGTCGGGCGTTCGTGCGGTCGTTCATGGGGTACGCCCTTGCGCGTCCAGGCGCTTCGAAGGACCGGGGCTACCGCGGTCACTTCGCCCGGATGGGATTCGACGCCGCGCTAAACCGGATCGAAGAGCGCCGTGAAGCCGGGGCAACCGAAGCGGAGTTGATTGACCTGTTCCCGGACGAGTTCCTGAACGAGATGGGCTACTTCGGTCCTGCCGCTGGTGCGCAGGCTGCGCTCAAGCGCCTCAGCGAAGGTCTGGACCTGGCCATCGTCCGGATCGTCGGAGTGCGGCCGGGGATGGAAGCAGCCCAGGCCGTGCTGCGGGCGTGCGCACCGGAGGCGTAGCTACTCCAGCCTCGCGCGGTACTGGATGCTCTCGGCCATGTGCGGCGTCTCGATGGTCTCGCTGCCCGCCAGGTCGGCGATTGTCCGCGCGACCTTCAGCAGGCGGTGGAACGCTCGCGCCGAGAGGTTCAACCGTTCGACCGCGAGCTTGAGGACGTCGCCAGCGCCCGGGTCCATCACCTTCTGGGCGTAGTCGCGGACTTCGGCCGGGGTCATCTCGGCGTTGGTGATGGTCGCTCCGCCCGCGAACCGCGCCGCCTGCACCGCTCGCGCCGCTGCCACCCGGTGGCGGACCGCCTCGGACGGTTCGGAACGTCCCACGCTGGATAGCTTCTCGAAGGGCACGCGCGGCACATCGACGAACAGGTCGATGCGGTCGATGAGCGGCCCACTAAGGCGCCGCTGGTAGCGCGACACCAGTTGCGGCGGGCACGAACACTCTCGTTCGGGGTCGCCGAGGAAGCCGCACGGGCACGGGTTCAGCGCACTACATAAGATGAAGCTGGCCGGGAACGTGACCGCCTGCTTCGCCCGGCTGATGGTGACCGTTTTGTCTTCGAGCGGCTGACGGAGCATCTCGAGGACGCGCGGGTCGAATTCGAGGAGTTCGTCCAAAAAGAGGACTCCTCGATGAGCCAGGGTAATCTCGCCCGGCCGCGGGACCGAGCCGCCACCGACCAGGCCCGCGTTCGAAATGGTGTGGTGTGGCGCGCGGAACGGCCGCACGGCCACCAGCCCTGCGCCGCTGCCGAGCAGGCCCGCCACGCTGTAGATGCGCGTGACCTCCATCGCCTCTTCGCTGGTGAGCGGCGGCAATATAGAAGGGATGGCGCGTGCGAGCAGCGTCTTGCCGCTGCCGGGCGGGCCCTTCATCACGACGTTGTGTCCGCCGGCGGCCGCGACTTCGAGCGCCCGCTTCACATGCTCCTGCCCGACGATGTCGGCGAAATCGGTGATGTTCGGCGCGATGCTGTCGTCGCCGGCGCTGTCCGTGAATGGCTGGCGGTCGATGGGGATAGCGCCCAGCAGGTGCGAGGCCAGCGACGCGAGCGTGGTAACCGGGTAGACGGTCATGCCGGAGACGAGCGCGGCTTCGCGGGCGTTTTCGGCCGGCACGAACGCCCGCTTGATACCGCGGTTCGCCGCGAGCATCACCATCGGCAGCAGGCCGCGAACCGGTCGAACCTCGCCGGTGAGCGCGAGTTCGCCGATGAAGACCGCGTCTTCGACGTCGGCGACGACCTGGCCAGAGGCGAGCAGCACCCCCACCGCGATCGGGAGGTCATACGCCGGGCCCTCCTTGCGGAGGTCCGCTGGCGCAAGATTCACGACGACCTTGCTGTTGTGCGCCCAGCTCAGCCCGCTGTTGCGAATGGCCGAACGGACGCGCTCGCGCGACTCCTGCACCGCCGTATCCGGCAGGCCGACGACGATAGTCTTGGGCATTTCCGAGCGAGTGATGTCGACTTCGACATCGACGAGCTCGCCATCGAGCCCCACGACCGCACAACTGAGGACCCGCGCGAGCATGGCCGCGATTGTACGTGGCGAAGGTTGGGCGGGGTCAAACGGCCATCAGTACGCCGACGGTTAGGAGCGCGCCGCGCGAACTCCAGGGCGCTGGATGACGTGCGCAAATGCTCGGCTGAGCGAAAGCTGCGAGGTGGTCGATAGTTGTCAGCATGAACGCTGTGCAGCAACGGCCCATCTCGCCAGGACCGAGGCCATGGTATCTCAACTACCGCATCGTCTTCGCGCCTCTCGTGGTATTGCTCGCACTTGTGATGGTACCCGGAAGCATTGGCCACCTGGCCATGAAGGGCGTGCAGTATTACGCGCCGATGGCGTTCTTCGAAGTTGCTGCTCTGATCAGGCACGCACAGGCTCAGAAAGATCGGAAGGTCGAAGGCGGCTAGCCGCGGCTACCGGCCCCGCGCCTTCCCGCCCGGCGCGCTCACCATCATCTTGATCAACTCTTCCGTGATCTTCGGCTCGAGCCCTTCCGTGTGTCCCTTATCTATACGCACCACATCGGCGATGACGCGGCCGTCGCGCGCGTTGGGGTAGACGTAAACCTGGGCCGTGCCGGGCCGCGGCGAAAGGCCCCACGCCGGCGTGGACTTCCCTTCGCGGAGCGTGTCGTGGATCTTGCCGGGCTCGGTATCGACCACGTCGGCGAGGCGGACGCGGGCGCCGGCGCCGTACTTTTCGGCCCACGGCGAGGTCTCGGGGAGCGCCACCATTTCGTGTTCGCCGGAAGTGAAGATGAACGAGATGTCGCAATCCACCGCGGCGGCGCGGCCGGGACGCGGCGCGTTCTCCTGGCCGGGCGGCGGTGGCGGCGGCGCGCCACGGTGCGGCGAGAAGAACGATGCCGGCAGTTCGATCGGGCCGATGCGCCCGCCCGAGAGGCTCAGCCAGCCATCGACGCGATCCTGGAAGAACTTCTGCCCCAGCAGGCGGTTGCTGGTCATGCCGCCCTGCGAATGCCCGACCAGCCAGAACGCGGCGATGTTCTCCCGGCCGTACTTTTCGAACACGTAGTCGACGATGTTGCGGAGGTGGTCGTCGTCGGCCTCTTCGACCCAGCGGCGCATCGGCTCCTTCGTCGCGGCCGAAGGAGTGGCGACCACGAGGCGGTACTTGTCCTTGTAGTCGACCGCCGGAAAGTACGCCCGCTGCCACGCGCCGACCGACCCGCCGCCGTGCAGATTCAGGAGGAAGACGACCGGGTCACCGGGCTTCAGGTCGTCCGGGTCATCGAG
>CALFYR010000004.1 GCA_937954195.1 uncultured Dehalococcoidia bacterium | reverse complement strand
TGACGCGTGGTTTTTCCCCCTCATCCACTTCCGTCCATAATGTCTTGCCCAGCCGTTCCGAATTGGCATTGATCAGGCCGGATGCGGCCGCCAATATATGTGGTGTGGAGCGGTAATTCTGCTCGAGCAGGTACACGGTGCACCCGGGGTAGTCGCGTTCGAAGTTCGCGACGTTCCGGACATCGGCCGAACGCCACGAGTAGATCGACTGGTCGGGGTCACCTACCACCGTGATGTTGCCGTGGACCGACGCCAGCTGGCGGGCGAGCACGTACTGCACGGGGTTTGTGTCCTGGAACTCATCGACCAACACGTGCAAGTAGCGCCCTGCGTACTTCTCCAGCATTTCGGGGACTTCCAGCAATCGCACCGCCCCGAGCAGCAATCCATCGAAATCCACAGCGCTGGCCGCGGCAAGCGCCTCCTCGTAGCGCGTATACGCCCGCGCCACTACCTCGTCGTTGTAGCTCCGCACGGTCGCCGTCATCTGCGCGGGAACAATCAGCTCGCTCTTGGCGTTCGAAATCTGGGAGAGCACCGCGCGTGGCGAAAACCGCCGGGGGTCGACATGCAGTTCCTCGAGTATGCGCTTCATCAGCGCCACCTGGTCGGCATCGTCGTAAATCACGAAGTCCTTCGGGATACCGACCGCCTCGCCATCGATGCGCAGCCAGCGCGCGCACATGCTGTGGAAGGTGCCCATGTGCAGCTGCGCAGCGTCCTCTCCAAGCAGCCGGGACGAACGTTCGCGCATCTCACGCGCGGCCTTGTTCGTAAAAGTCACCGCGAGGATGCGCCAGGGCGGCACACGGCGTTCCCGCACCAGGTACGCGATGCGATGCGTAATCACGCGTGTTTTCCCGCTGCCCGGCCCGGCAAGGATCAACACCGGCCCTTCGGGGTGCGTGACAGCCTGCGCCTGGGGGTCATTCAGCCCCTCAAGGATTGGCACCAGTTCAGCGGTGGATTCCACCGTGGCAGTCTAGCATTCGCTCACCCGCCCTATCCATTTGCCCATCGCCGCTATACGGTCGATAGGCTAGATTGGATTGGGCCGGTTAGCCGGTCCGGAGGGAACGCCGATGTTTGATTCCTGGCCCGGGGGTTCGTGGCAGGCCACGCTCCAGTTCGTTGGAGCCATCGTCGCCATCTACCTCGCGGCAATCTGGGTCGCCCTCGTGTTCTGGACCTACCGCGATATCCGCCAGCGCAGCCGCGACCCCATCCTCCAGACGGTCGCCGTGCTCCTGGTGCTGATCTTTTTCCTGCCGGGCCACTGGGTGTATCTCATCGTCCGGCCGCGCTACACCCTCACCGAACTCTACGAACGCTCGCTCGAAGAGGAAGCGCTCCTCCAGGAGCTCGAGGATCAAAAGGCCTGCCCGACCTGCAAGCGGCGCGTTTCGGATGACTTCCTCCTGTGCCCGTCATGCCGCACCCAGCTGAAAGAACCCTGCCGCCAGTGCCAGAAGCCGCTGAGCTACGCTTGGGTTGCCTGCCCGTTCTGTGGGCTCGAAAAGCCTCCGCGCGAAGGCTATGGCCCGCGGCCGGTCCGGGCGCCGCAGCCGCGCATGCAGTCGGCCCAGCCGCCTTCACCGCCCCGGCCACGGTCAGTCCCGCCCCTGGCAGCTCAGGAATCACCACGCCCATCGCCGAACCCCCGCCCGGCGGCACAGGCCGCCCCGGCGCCCCAACCTCAGCCGCGCCCGGCGCGCGACCCGTTCGGCTCGCGTTCATCCGCGGCCGCACAGCCGGCAGCCAACGAAGAAGGCCCGGTCATCGGGGAATAGCTACGGGTTAGCCGAGCGCCTCGAACAACCCGCCCTCGGCGAGCAGTTCTGCCATGCGGTCGAGCTTTCGCTCGCCGTGGAACCGCGTCTTGTCGAAGATCCCTTCGAGCGCGATGACGGTGTTCTCCGTGTCCGTCCGGGAAAGCAGCACCGGGATGCCATTCGCACCCGCGGCATCGAACAGATACCCCGAAGGCCGCCGCCCGCCCGTCAGGATCAGCACATTCGGTTCCGACTTGATCGCCGCAAGGTGCATGTCCGTCCGGTCGAACCGGCACACCACCGCCAGCGAATCAAAACGCTTGAAGTACGGCTGGCCCGCATCCGAACCAATCGGCGCGATCACCAGGTGGTCGGACGTGACGTCGTGTGAAACATCGCCCTCGACGAGCACCTCGGCGTTGAGCGCCGCCTTCGCCTCCGCCGCGCTAAAGCCCGAAAGCGTCCGGTCATCGCCCAGCTGGATGACGACAGGTGAACCCCCAAGGTTCGAAACCGCTTGGTGACCCTTTGCGGCGGTGACGACGTTTGCCAGCGTTCCCCCGGGCGACGATGCCGCCTTCGCACCGCGCGAGACAACGACGACCTTCGCACCGGCCGGCGCTGAACCGAGCGGCCCTTCAACAACCAGCGTCGCATCGGCGGAGTCCGCCGGCGCGCCTGAAACGGGCGCGGATTCGCTGCCCGGCGCGAAGTCCAGTCCGCCGAACCAGGCTGCATCCGCGTCCGCGTTCGAACCCTCGTCAGCAAGCCGAACAAGCCGGACCGGTGTGCCCGAATAGGCGAGCGTCCGCGCGATGGCCGCGGCCACGCCAGTCTTGCCTTCGCCAGGTTTTGCGGATGTTACGTAAATCAGCGCCACAGGTGTTTCCTCGGCGCCGTGGCGCCACAGCCCGATTGTGACGAACTGCACACGTTCCGGCAATGGTGGCCGCGCTACAGCCCCGTTCCCCGCCGGGCGCTACGATGATTCGCATGCCACCAGTCCGCCGCATCACCGTCGAACGAAACCGCCTCCGCTTCGCCGCCGCTCACATGGCCACCTTCGCGGGAGACTGCGAACCTCTGCACGGCCACAACTACGACATCATGATCGAACTCGAAGGCCCGCTCACCGAAGACGCCTGGGTGTGGGACTTCGGCGCCACCAAGCGGCTCGCCAAAGCCATCGCCGACGAACTCGACCACAAGTTCCTCCTCCAGGCGAAAAGCGAGCACATTACCTCGCGCCGCGAAGGCTCGAACTGGATCGTTTCGTACAAGGATCGGACCTACCAGTTCCCCGCCACCGACGTCCTGCCGCTCCCCGTGCTGAACACCACGGTGGAATGCATTTCCGAGTGGTTCGCCAACCGCCTCATCGGTGATTTGCAGGCCGCCGGCGCAACCCACCTCTCCCGCCTCACCATCGGGATAGAAGAAATGCCCGGGCAGGCCGGCTGGTATACTGTCGAGATGTAACGCGGCCGCAAGGGCGGCCCCGGAGGAAGGCTCACCATGCAGCTCGACTGGGACAAAGCGATCAACGAGATCCTGTCCGAGAAAATGACCTGCCAGGCATGCGGTGCGCTCGGCGAACAGATGATCGTCGGCTACACCCGCGAAGCTTCGGCGGCCGAATTTGCCATGCGCTGCAAGGACTGCGTCGATAAGACCGACTGCGATGCCCGCAAGCTCGTCGTTGTGTGCGAATCCTGCGCGCGAACCCACCGCGTCAACGGTGAACTGATGGACGAGG
>CALFYR010000003.1 GCA_937954195.1 uncultured Dehalococcoidia bacterium | reverse complement strand
CGCCGGTACAGGTAGGACCAGGTGGGCATGCCGTGGACCATGAGGACGGTGCCGTTCACGGCCTTGCCCTCATCGAGGTAGTGCATGCGGAGGCGGAGGCCATCGTTCTCGATTTCGGCGTAGTGGGGTTGGAAGGGGAAGCCGGCCAGGTTCGAGAAACGTTCGTCGGGAGTGCGGAAGAGGGTGGCCATTGGAGGGCGAAGCGTACGAGCTGACACTAGCGGTGTCAACAGTTGTTGACACTTGCAGTGCCACTGACAGATACTCCCGCCACCCTGAGACCGGGAGGCCACGCCATGGCCCACAGCGAACCGAATTTTGGAGGCCGGATCGGCCGGACGATAGCAGATTCCCGTCCGTGGTGGCCGGAGCCGGCGCGGCCGCCGAAGGCTGCGCCGAACGTGGTGCTGGTGATGCTCGATGACACGGGTTTTGCGCATTTTGGGTGCTATGGCTCGACGATTGAGACGCCGAACATCGACCGGCTGGCGGCGAACGGGCTGCAGTACACGGGGTTTCACACGACGGCGCTGTGTTCGCCTTCGCGGGCGTGCATGATGACGGGCCGGAACCACCACCAGGTGGGGATGCGGGCGGTTTCGAACTTCGACACGGGGTTCCCGAACATGCGGGGCGCGATCACGCCGCGGGCGGCGACGATCGCGGAGATGCTGCGGCCGCACGGGTACGCGAACTACGCGGTGGGGAAGTGGCACCTGGCGCCGATGCACGAGTGTTCGGCGGCGGGACCGCACACGAACTGGCCGTTGCAGAAGGGGTTCGACCGGTTCTACGGGTTCTTGCAGGGGGAGGCGGACCAGTTCGCGCCGGAGCTGACGGCGGACAACCACCACATCGACCCGCCGGGGCGTTACGAGGACGGGTACCACGTTAGCGAAGACATCATCGACCAATCGATGGGGTGGATCCGCGACCTGAAGTCGGTGCGCCCGGACCGGCCGTTCTTCCTGTACGTGGCGTTCGGGGCGACGCACGCGCCGCACCAGGCGCCGCGGGAGTACATCGAGAAGTACCGCGGGCGGTTCGACAAGGGATGGGATGAGACGCGGAAGGAGTGGTTCGAACGGCAATTGGCGAGCGGTGTGGTACCGGAGGGGACGACGCTCGCGCCGCGGAACCCGGGTGTGCCGGCGTGGGACGACCTGACGGAGAACCAGAAGACCTTCGCGGCGCGGCTGCAGGAGGCGTTCGCGGGGTTCCTGGACCACACGGACGCGCAGATCGGGCGGCTGGCGGACTTCCTGGAAGGAATGGACCTGCTGGACGACACGATCTTCATGGTTATGTCGGATAACGGGGCGAGCCAGGAGGGCGGAGTTTATGGCGTGATGGACGAGTTCAGCTTCTTCAACTTCATGCGGGAAGACATCGACGATATCGTCGCGAACCGGCTGGACGACATTGGCGGCCCGCACGCGCACAGCAACTACCCGTGGGGGTGGGCGCAGGCGGGGAACACGCCGCTGCGGTGGTACAAGCAGAACACGTATGGGGGCGGCGTGCGGGACCCGCTGGTGGTGCACTACCCGAAGGGTATCGCGACGCCGGGGGAGAAGCGGCACCAGTTCTGCCATGTGACCGACATTGTGCCGACGATCCTGGATGTGCTGGGGGCGGAGGTTCCGGCGCAGGTGAACGGGCACGAGCAGATCCCATTGAGCGGGGAGAGCATCGCGTATACGTGGGAGGCGAACCCGAAGACGGCGATCCGGCGGCCGCAGTACTTCGAGCAGTTCGGGCACCGGGGCCTGTGGATGCAGGGGTGGAAGGCGGTGACCTACCACAAGAAGGGCGACCCATTCGAGAACGACCAGTGGCAGCTGTACCACCTGGATGCGGACTTTTCGGAGTGCCACGACCTTTCGGCGGAGCACCCGGAGAAGCTGCGGGAGCTCGTGGACGCGTGGTGGGTGGAGGCTGGGGCGAACGGCGTGCTGCCGCTCGATGACCGGACGAACGAGTTGTTCGGGATGCCGCCGAGGCCGGGGACGCCGCATGCGACAGACCGGTACGTGTACTACCCGCCGATTTCGCACATCCCGGCGGACGCTTCGCCGGGGCTTGGGGCGCGCAACTGGACGATCACGTTCGACGTGGTGACGGGGGACGCGCCGGAGGGGGTGTTATACGCGCGGGGGAGCCACAACGGCGGGCACTCGTTCTTCATCAAGGACGGCAAGTTGCAGTTCGACTACAACGCGCTGGGGCGTCACACGCGGGCGGCGTTCCCGATCGCGCTGGCACCGGGCGCACACCAGCTTGAGGCGCGGTTCGACCGCGTGGGGCGGACCGACGGGACGCTTGTGCTGGCGGTCGATGGTGAGGAGTTGGGAGAGACGCCGATCCCGGTGGTCATCCGGATGCTGAGCTCGACGGGACTGGATATCGGGTGTGACCGGCTATCGACGGTGGTGGATGACTATGCGGGGCCGTTCGCGTTCACGGGCGAAATCCGGCGGGCGGAGTTCCTGATCCGGACGCCTCGGGACAAGACGGATGTGGCGGCGATTGCGCGGCATGAGTTGGCGAGGGAGTAGGGGGAGAGAGTCGAAAGGCTAAAGGTGAAAGGTGAAAGTGGCACCCCGGTGCGCGCCCTGACGGGCGCGCGCCGAGGTGCTGGGGACGGGAGATCAGTCTCCGAAGTCGAAGAGATCGTTGTCGCGTTCGCGGCGGCGGCGATTGGGGTGGCCGTCGTACTCACCGTCATCGTCGTAGCGTGAGCGGCGGTGGTGGTCGTCGTGGTCGTTCTCGTAGCGGGCGCGGCGAACATCGTCGTGGTCGTCGCCGTCGCCGAACACGCGGGAGATGAGGCCACGGAGGCCGCGGCGTTCACCGGCTGGCCGGCCGCGACGGCCGTCGCGCTCGAACATTTCAAAGACTTCGTCAAACACTTTGCACCTCTTTCGCCGGGCAAAAGAAAACCCCGGCCTCAAATTGGGCCAGGGTCTCACCGGCGGAGCTGCCTCCGCTTCCGGGGCCGGCGCGGATGCGCGTATTGACGGCCCTCGGGCCACCGGGGCGGTGGCTGGTTACCCTGAACTTACGACATTAGTGTCGTGTTTTTGAGATCGGGTGTCAAGTGGTGACGAGGCACACGAACGGGGCGAAATTGGCGCTGTGGAGGCTAGTTCGCGAGGAGGGCGGTGAGGGCGGCGGCCATGGCTTCGCGGACTTGCGGG
>CALFYR010000002.1 GCA_937954195.1 uncultured Dehalococcoidia bacterium | reverse complement strand
GCTCGAAGGGAAGTCCGGTCATGCCGTCATGCAGCTGGATCTTGCCCGAAGTAGGCAGGCCAGCCTTGGTGAGTTGTTCCTTGATGTCGCGTTCGGTGGCGCCGTCGAAAACGGGAGTCGCGAAGTGGAAGCCGAGGGCTTTCGCCGCCCAGCCCAGGTGCGTCTCGAGAATCTGCCCCACGTTCATACGAGAGGGTACGCCGAGCGGATTGAGCACGATCTCGACGGGGGTGCCGTCGGGCAGATAGGGCATATCCTCTTCGGGGACGATGCGGGCGATGACACCCTTGTTGCCGTGGCGTCCGGCCATCTTGTCGCCGACGGAGAGCTTACGCTTCATGGCGATGTAGACCTTGACCATCTTGATCACGCCGGGAGGCAGTTCGTCGCCCTTCTTGAGCTTGGCCGTTTTCTCTTCGGTGATCTTTTCGAGAACGGCGATCTGGCGCGAGGTCATCTCTTCGATCTCGTCGATCTGCTCGTTCATGCGCACATCCTTGTCCTTGAAGCGGAGGCGCTTCAGGTCGCGTGCGCGGATTTTTTCGAGAATGTCGCGGGTGATGAGAGCGCCCTTGCTGATGAGTTTCTTGTTGGTCTTTTCATCGTGCAGGTCGACCAGCACCTCTTTGTCTTCCATCAGGAGGGCAAGGCGCTTGGCGCGCTCGTCGTTGAGGATGCGCTTTTCGTCTTCGAGGTTGCGGTGCAGACCGGCGATCTTGCTTTCCAGAATGAGCTTGGAGCGCTCATCGAGATCGGCCCCTTTCCGCGAGAACACACGGGCATCCACCACCACGCCTTCGATGCCGGGCGGGCAGTAGAGGGAAGCGTCCTTCACGTCGCCGGCTTTTTCGCCGAAGATGGCGCGGAGGAGCTTTTCTTCCGGAGTGAGCTGCGTTTCGCCCTTCGGGGTCACTTTACCCACCAGGATGTCGCCGGGCTTCACCGAAGCGCCGACGTGAATGATGCCGCTCTCGTCCAAATTGCGGAGAAAACTTTCGCTGATATTGGGAATATCGCGGGTGATTTCCTCGGGTCCGAGCTTGGTATCGCGGGCCTCGATTTCGAACTCCTCGATGTGGACCGAGGTGTAGTAGTCCTCTTTCACCAGCTTCTCGCTGACGACGATGGCGTCTTCGAAGTTGTAGCCGCGCCAGGGCATGAAGGCGACCAGGACGTTGCGGCCGAGGGCGAGTTCGCCCTTATCGGTGCAAGGCCCGTCGGCGAGCACATCGCCCTTCTTGACGCGCTGGCCAAGCTTGGCGATCGGCTTCTGGTTGATACAGGTGTTCTGGTTGGAACGCTTGAACTTGATGAGCTGGTAGATGTCGGCACCGACTTCGCGCGACATCTGCCCTTCGTGGACGTTTCCTTCCACGCGGACGATGATGCGCTCGGAGTCGACCGAATCGACGATGCCCGAGCGGCGGCAAATCTGCACGGCGCCGGAGTCGCGGGCGGTGACCCATTCCATCCCGGTGCCGACATACGGGGCATCGGCGCGGAGCAGCGGCACGGCCTGGCGTTGCATGTTCGAACCCATCAACGCGCGGTTGGCGTCGTCGTTTTCAAGAAAGGGGATGAGACTGGCGGCCACCGAAACGAGTTGTTTCGGGCTGACGTCCATGTACTCCACTTCGCCGCGGTGAATGAGAACGAAGTTGCCCTGCTTGCGGGCGTTCACGAGTTCGGCAACGATGGAGCCCGCGGCATCGATCTCCACGTTGGCCTGGGCGATGATGTACTTGTCTTCTTCCCAAGCGGAGAGGTAGTCGCAGTGGGCCTCGATTTCGGCCGGCTGCTTGCCGGGCTTCAGGTCGCGGTTGATCTTCTCGGCGGCCTCGCGGTCGAGAACCTGGCCTACCTTGGTGTTGGTGTCACCGGGGTTCAGCACGCGGATTTCGTCCACCAGTACGCCATCGACCACACGGCGGTAGGGGCTTTCGATGAAGCCGTAGTCGTTGATGCGGGCAAAACAGGAGAGCGACGAGATGAGACCGATGTTCGGACCTTCGGGCGTTTCAATCGGACAGATACGGCCATAATGCGTGGGGTGCACGTCGCGGACTTCGAATCCGGCACGCTCACGAGACAGACCGCCTGGTCCGAGGGCCGACAGACGCCGCTTGTGGGTGATTTCCGATAGCGGGTTGGTCTGATCCATGAACTGCGAGAGCTGGCTTGATCCGAAAAACTCGCGGATGGCGGCCATCACGGGCTTCGCATTGACCAGGTCATGCGGCATGGCCGTTGACATTTCCTGGTAAACCGACATCTTCTCTTTGATCGCGCGCTCCATGCGCACCAGTCCGATGCGGAACTGGTTTTCGAGCAGTTCGCCGACGGCGCGGACGCGACGGTTACCGAGGTGGTCGATGTCGTCGACGGCGCCAACGCCTCGGCGCAGCTTCAGCAGGTAACGAATGGTGTTAATGAAATCATCCTCGGTCAGCGTGCGCTTATCGAGCGACGTCTCATCGGCCTTGTCAAAGAGTTTGATATTGAACTTCATGCGCCCGACGCGCGAGAAGTCGTACTTGCGGGCATCGAAGAACATGCCCTGGAACAACTGAGTGGCTGTATCGAGCGTGGGCGGATCTCCGGGGCGCAACTTGCGGTAGATTTCGAGCAGCGCCTCGTTTTGAGCCTTGCAGGAATCCTTGCGCAAGGTCATGGAGACAACGTTGCCGCATTCGTCCCGTTCGGGGAAGAAAATCTCCACCGTCTCAATGCCGGCATCCATCAGCTTGCTGATGCCCGCGGCGTTCAACTCCTGGTTGGCTTCAATCAGAATTTCGCCGGTGGACATATCGATGACATCGGCGGCAACGTATGCGCCTTCCAGATCGTTGGGCGCCACTTCCACCTGTTCGACCTTCGCCTTGCTGAGCGTTTCGAAGACCGTGCGGGTGATTTTCTTGCCCTGGGGTACGATGGTTTGCCCAGCCTTGTTGATGGCATGCGAGAGTTTCAGGCCGATCAAACCATTCGACACCTGCCAGAACAACTTCGAGTCTTTGAGGTGGATGGTGGACAGCGTGTCCCTGTAGAAGGTTTTCAGGATCTGCTCGTCGGTCTTGAGGCCGAGAGCACGGAGGAACACGGTTCCGTAGAATTTGCGCTTGCGGTCGATGCGGACGTAGAGCAGGTTCTTGTTGTCGTATTCAAACTCCACCCAGCTACCGCGGTAGGGGATGATCTTACCGAGGAAGTAGCCTTGGGCGGCGACACGCTCGAAGAAGACGCCGGGCGAACGGTGCAACTGACTGACGATGACGCGCTCAGTGCCGTTGATGATGAAGGTGCCGTTGGGCGTCATCAGCGGTATTTCGCCGAAGAAGACTTCCTGTTCCTTCACGTCGCGCACGCTCTTGGATCCCGTTTCGGGATCCTTGTCATAGACGGTAAGTCGAATGGTGACTTTGAGCGGGGCGGCGTAGGTCATGCCGCGCTCTTCGCACTCGGCCTGATCGTATTTGAGTTGCAGGCTGACGGGGTCGCCGC
>CALFYR010000001.1 GCA_937954195.1 uncultured Dehalococcoidia bacterium | reverse complement strand
CCGCACGATCCGGCGGCTGTAGTGGAGCCCGAACCGGAGGTGGAACCGGAAACGGCAAGCGCCGATGTTCCGCCGCCCGTCATTCCTGGCGATGAGCGCGGTAGCGGCAGTGGAGGTGGGGGGCGCCGGAAGTACGTGGTAGGGGCTGCCGGGGCGGGGATTATCGGGTTTGGGCTGGCAGGGTTCCTGCTGCTTGGGGATGGGCTGGACCTGGCGGCGAGCGACGATGATGGCGACGAGGCGACGCCGACGGCCACGGTTTCGGCGGCGGGTGGTTCCGGAGAGACACCAGAGGCGACCGATACGGCGCGGGCTTCATCGACGGCGGCGACGGCATCTTCGACGGCGGAGGGTGGGGGTAGTTCGCCAACGGCGGCGACGAACACGCCGGGCAGCACCACCGCGCCGGCCCCGACAAATACACGTCCTCCAGCGGCGACGAACACGGCCCCGCCGGCTGCCACGAGCACACCACCTCCGACGGCCACCAAAACGCCTTCCGCGACGGCGACGAACACTCCACCGGCAACGGCCACGCCGACGCGGACGCCGACACCGACCAACACGCCAACCGCCACGCCGACAGCGACCCCGACGGTCGCGCCACCTGCGGCGCCTTCGAACGTGTCCAGCTCCCACAACGGTGTACACCCCACGGTCCACTGGACCGACAACGCGAACAACGAGTCCGGGTTCAACATCTACTACCGCTATTCGGACCTGAACACCGGGCAAACGAGTGTGGTGTACGACCGGAGCGTCGGTCCGAATTCGACTTCTGCGGCCGTGGAGGACGTCTTCCTGACCGGGACGACGACCGGGTTCGGGTGGGGAGTCTCGGCGTACAACGGGGCGGGCGAATCGGCGATTAGGTGGGAATAGACGAAGGCGCCCCGCACGGGGCGGGGCACTGTCATTGTTCGACGTGGAAGTTCGACTCTACCCGACTCCGGGCGGGACCTCGACGTTGCCGTCTTTCACGGTGCGGGCCGCGGGGCGGACGCTGACTTCGAGGAGCTCGGCGATGTCGTAGGCGCGGATGGTGCGCTTTTCTTCGTCGGGCTGGATACCGGGGATGCCGTCTTCGAACATCTGGATGCAGAAGGGGCAGGCGGTGGCGACGATGCTGGCGCCGGTGTTGGCGGCTTCGGCGGCGCGCAGGTGGTTGACGCGGGTACCCGCTTCTTCCTGCCACATGTTGCCGCCGCCGGCGCCGCAGCAAAGGCCGTTATCGCGGTTGCGCGGCATTTCGACGAGGTTGGCGCCGGGGATGGCTTCAAGCACCTGGCGCGGGGTGTCGTAGATGCCGTTGCCGCGCCCGATGTAGCAGCTGTCGTGGTAGGTGATGGTTTCGCCGCTGGATTCCTTGGGCTTGATATCGCCCTTGGCGAGCAGGAACTGGAGGAAGTCGGCGTGGTGGGTGACTTCGTACTTGCCGCCGAAATCCGGGTATTCGTTCTTGAAGGTGTTAAAGCAGTGCGGGCATGAGGTGATGATGCGCTTGACGCCCATCTCGTTCATGGATTCGGCGTTGGTTTCGGCGAGGGTGGCGTAGAGGAATTCGTTGCCCATGCGCCGGGCCGGGTCGCCGTTGCAGGTTTCCTGCTGGCCGAGGACGCCGAAGCTGGTGCCGGATTCGACGAGCAGCTTGGCGACGGCCTGGGTGATGGGGACGTTGCGTTCGACGAGGGCGCCGGAGCAGCCGACCCAGTAGAGGTACTCCTGGGAGCCATCGTACGTGGGGACATCGACGCCGTTTTCGGCGAGCTGTTCGATCCAGGTTTCGCGGGTGAGCTGGGTGCCGCGCCACGGGTGACCACGCTGTTCGATGTTCTGGAGGGCGGCCTGGGCGGTGGCCGGGACGCGGGCCTGTTCCATGACGAGGTAGCGGCGCATATCCACGATGGGCGGGACGTGTTCGATGAGGACGGGGCAGGCGTTCACGCAGGCGCCGCAGGTGCGGCAGGCCCAGAGCGTCTCATCCTTGATGTAACCGCCGACGAGGGGTTCGCCGAGTTCGGTATCCGGGTCCTTGCCGGCGATGACGAGCGGGCCGGCGTGGTTCATGTAGGTCTTCATGTCCTGGATGAGGGCCATGGGGGAGAGGGGCTGGCCGGCGAGCCACGCGGGGCAGGCTTCGGTGCAGCGGCCGCAGCGGACGCAGGTATCGGCATCGAAGAGCTGCTTCCAGGTGAAATCCTGGAGCTTGCCGGCGCCGAGCCCGGCGCCTTCTTCGATGAGAGCTTCGATATCGCCCATGGGGGCGAGGTAGAGCGGGGTGGCCGGCCGCTTGAAGAACGCGTTCATCGGCGCGAAGACGATGTGGCGGAACTTCGTGATGGCCATGAGGGTGAGGAGTCCGAAAGCGGCGACGACGTGGAACCACCAGAAGCCTTCGTGGAGGTTCAGGAGGGTGTCCTCGCTGAGGCCGCTGAGGGCCTTGGCGAAGACCCAGCCGGCGGGCGACCAGTAGGACCAGTTTTCGTTGCCGGCCGGGATTTCGTGGCCGCCGATGCGGAGGCCTTCGACGAGGATGCCGGTGAAGAGGACGACGCCGAGGAGGCCGACGATGATTGCGTCCTCATCGGAGCGCTTATCCCAGGCGATCTTGGCGGGGGTCATGAAGTAGCGGCGGTAGACGGCCATGCCGACGCCGATGAGTCCGATGACGCCGAAGGTATCGCCGACGAGACTGTAGACCAGGTAGACGGGGCCTTCGAGGAAGAGGTGCTCATCGTTCGAGCCGAAGATGAGTGGGAGGTAGTCATCGAGGGCGAGGAGGAGCGTGACGATGGTGAGGACGAGGAAGCTGCTGTAGATCATGCCGTGCATGACGCCGGCGTACTTGTCGTTTTTGACGCGGCTGGTGCCGGCGCCCATGGTGAGGGCGTTGGTAAGGCGTGCGCCGATGTTATCGAGGACGCCCTGGGGTTTGCCGAGGCGCCAGATTCGGGCGCGCTGGACGAAGGCCCAGATGATGATGCCCATGGAAAGGGTGAAGACGAAGTACATCAGCCAGGGGGCGCTGATGTTGAAGAACACTTCGCGGGAGGCGTCGGTGGTGCGGGCGGTCTCGAGGGCTGAGATCGCGGCGATCACCGCGACAGGCACGACGACGCCGCCAATGTTCGCCCGGAAACGTGACTCGTTCGGGCGGCGGGATGGGCCGGTCGTGTGTTCTGGCGTTGCTGTCATCGTTCAGTTTCCCCGGGACTGATGGTTGGGGCCGTACCGAGGCTTGGGAGGCGGAGGTACGGCAGGTAGGCGCATCCTACCGGAGGGGGAATTACGGGGCGAGCGGCCAATAGGGGGAGTTCCGAGTGCCGGGTGCCGGGTGCCGAGCGGTGGACTCTTACGGTTCTCATCTCTTGCTTTGTGGGCGAGGGGGACGGCGCGCGTGTTCCACGCGACGGCCTCGGCGGAGCAGGCAGCCGATCGACCCGCGGCTGTAGGGCTTTGTGCGCTATTGCAATACATGACCACATGGTTATATAGTGTGGG